>NZ_BDUD01000001.1:3689599-3989599 GCF_003113895.1 Nostoc commune NIES-4072
GAATTCGGGTAGTAGTTAGGGTAGGGTAAAACCCAATACAGTTCAGTTAAGCTTTTTTCTCTCCCCCTGCCTCCCCTGCCTCCCCTGCTCCCCCTGCCTCCCCTGCTCCTGCCTCTTCGGTCAACTCCATACTTCGGTTAAATCCAACACAAACCCAGGTAAAATATCTTCCCCTGACAGATTTGCTGGTTTATTCAAAACTTCTACATCCCGACTTGGGCGATAAATTTCCACCTTTTGATTTTTCCGGTCAATTAACCAACCTAAGCAAGCGCCATTTTCTATATATTCTCTCATTTTGGCGCGTAACTTTTCTATGGAGTCATTTTTAGAACGTAGTTCTAGTACGAAATCAGGGCAAATTGGAGCAAAACTTTCTTGTTGCTCTAAAGCCAGAGCATCCCATCTTTCTTGACGTATCCAAGCAGCATCAGGAGAGCGATCGCTTCCATTAGGTAGATAAAACCCAGTAGATGAGTCAAAAGCGACACCTAATTTCGTTTGACGGTTCCATAACCAGAGTTGTCCAGCAATGTCAAAGTTTCGCTTCCCTGTATCACTACCGGTTGGTGGGATAACAATCAACTCTCCCGTAGCAGTTCGTTCTAATTGTAAATCTCGGTTAGCCAGTGCTAACTGAATAAACTGCTCATGGGTAACTGTGAGTGTGAGTGTGGGTGGAATATTGACGGCTAGAGTTTGAGATAAGTTGGCTTGTGTCATTGTTCCGTCTTTAAACTAGAACCCAAATGTTACAGAAGGCTAAAATATTTGTCTTCTGTTATTTCTAAAGTAACATCCAAACGTTGTCAGGTAGCTTCCTCGCATTCTACGTTAAGAGGTGTCTGTTATTTATCTAGCCTATCTCTACCTGTTGGATTCTAGATTTTGAAAAGCATATATTCAGAGCAACGGTAGTTACTATAGTTACAACTGGTAAGCTACTCTCTTCCCAGTCCCAGATTACCGAAACAGTGCTGAGTGCTGAGTAACGAGTGCTGAGTAAAAAAAGTAATAAGCGCACTCAGCACAAAAGGTTTGAAGCCCCAGCATGCGGTATGGAAAAACAAAAAAAGATTTATTTCGAGATGCGTAGCACGAGAAATAATGCGTCCTTACTTCAATCCCCTAGATTTATCTATGGGGTTACTCAGCACTCAGCACTCAGCACTCCTGAACTATCTTTTTATGGCAAACACTATTACAATTAACGATTCTCTGGTTCCTAATGCTGTACCGAAATCGGCAATCATTCGACTAGAAAACATTTTTAAAATTTATGGTAGTGGTGAAACAGAAGTACGAGCGCTCAATGATGTCAACCTAATCGTGGAACAGGGCGAATATTGTGCAATCATGGGGCCTTCTGGTTCTGGTAAATCCACAGCCATGAATATTATCGGTTGTCTCGACCGTCCCACAGACGGACATTATTATTTAGATAACCTCGATGTAGCTCAAATGGACGATCGCTCATTAGCACACATCCGTAATAAAAAGCTGGGGTTTGTGTTTCAACAATTCCATCTATTGCCCCAACTAACAGCCCTAGAAAACGTGATGTTGCCAATGGTGTATGCTAGTGTGAACCCAAAAGAAAGAAGCGATCGCGCCATCGAAGCTTTGACGCGAGTAGGTTTAGCAAATCGCCTCAATAACAAACCAACTCAACTATCTGGTGGACAACAACAACGAGTAGCGATCGCGCGGGCGATCGTTAATCATCCCGTGGTACTCTTAGCCGATGAACCCACAGGCGCACTTGATTCGCGCACAACCCAAGAAGTCTTAGATATTTTTAGCGAACTCAATGCTAGTGGAATTACTGTTGTCATGGTAACTCATGAACCAGAAGTTGCTCGTCAAACCCAGCGCATCGTTTGGTTCCGTGATGGTCAAGTAGTACACTCTAATCTCACACCATCTGACTTGAGTAGCGTTGCTATGTCATAATTTATTAAAGTCCGCCTACCCTCGGCTTTCTCATAGGGTAGGCAGACTTTGTTTATACAATAGCGACTTCACAGCCAAAAAGCCCATAATTAAAGCATACGTGACTTTTGACTTCCCCCTTGCGGTACTCGCCAGTTACGATTACAAACTTGATGTTTTTCCAGTATCAGCTTGCGTCTCAATTGGCTTAACATCGGTGTAACCCACTTCACCAGCTATTGTCCGAAACACCGAAATTTGCTCGTCAAAATCTAATCCTTCAATTTGAGAAACCAGATCAGTAATTGCCTTAGTTGGTTCATAGCTAGCTGGTAAGTCAACCACCTTATCTCCCATAGCTGCTGCCCAAGCATACCAAACTAACAGCTGATTGTTTTCTTTTATCGCCCCATAAGCGCGAGAATATTCTGTATCTTTGCGGTTAACTATATCCCGCATAATATCTAATTGTTGTTCATCTGATAACTCAAAATAATCTCTTAGCAGAAGTGGTGCTAACTCAGGTTCGGCCGCAGCAGGAGCAGCTGGTGTGATAGAATCACCCATTTTTTTATAAACTAAATAGAACCAGGCTAATTTTGCATCGGTATCTAAATTGTTAAACGCATCTACCAAATTTTGAGATTCATTGCTCTGGGCTTGAGAAATAGTTTTATCGTAACTTGCAGTCATAATTTTATTTCCAAAGAAATTTTACACGCTAAACTAAGGCTTACCAAAGTTTGAGCATCAGATTCTACTATCAAGAGAAAGAGTTATATTAATTGCAAATTGCAGCTTGAATCTATCTTTTAATAGAGGTAAAGCCTCTCCCAAGGGAGCAAGTAAAGAATTAATTACTTTGTTATGCTCTTTCAAGTAAGCAATAAAAAATTTAACTTAAGGATTTTAATTATGCCTGATGAAGTAAAGCCCAATGTTAATGAAGCTCCCACCCATGATGCTCAATTAGCTGCCGAAAGCATAGCTAGTGGTGAAGAGAAAGCGCCAAACGTCGATTTTGATGCTGATTATGCAACTGCACAAGAATTCAGCGTTAGTGAAGTTGATCGCACAGGTAAAGGCGCAGCAGCAGCCGAAGCAGCCACTGCACCTAAATATCAAACCTCTAAACCAGTAGAGACAACAACTCAAGCGCAGTCAACTGGTAATCCTGACGATTATGCAGAGTTAGCAAAGGAAGTTGGAAATTCTAAGACTGAGGGTGTAACTAATGTCAGTGATGATCTAGTAAAAGAAGCTTTAGAAAAGGGTGAACGGAAAAATTAAGTTTTTCTAATATTTTACTATTTTGTAGGGTGGACATTGATATACATGGCCACCCTACTGTTTTGGTGAGTCGCCAATAGTTGAGATGACCAATGACTAATGACCACTATTCATTACTTTTAGTAGTTCGCTAGGCCGTTGAATTAAATAATCTGGATTTTGCTTGGCTAGTACTTCCGGTGAATTAAAGCCCCAAGTTACTGCAATTACTTTGATATTTGCTTTCTTTGATGCTTCGATATCTCTGGTTTCATCTCCAACATAAATCACTTCTTGAGGTTGGAGTTGATTTTGCCTTAATACATTATTGATTATGGTTGTTTTACCAAAAATTGTAATTCCTGAGTAGATAAAATCAAATAAGTGATTTAAGTCATTAATTCTTAGGAATTGCGTAACATTTTCTTTAGAATTAGAAGTGATAATCCCCAATTTATATCCTTCATTTTGCAGTTCTATTAATGCTTCTTTAATTCCCGGAATTGGCTTTAATTCTGGGATTTTGTTTTTTAATTCTCCTTTAACTTTTTTAACTAAAAAAGGTATCTTAAATAGAGAAACTCCTGAGTATTTAATAATTTCCCTAGATGTTAAGTTTTTCAGGAAGGATAATTGCTCTGGGCTTATGTGTCTATAACCAAAGTCTACAGCTAGACGATTGGCAATACTTACAAGGGCATCTACTGTATCAGCAATAGTGCCATCAAAATCAAAAATAATTACTTTCGGGGTCATTATTTCGCCTGGATGCGTCAAGATTAGCTAGGGCGTTGCGTCGTAACATTTCTGGCTTAATCCGCCGCAAGGCAGATGCTGGAAATCGTTTATCCCACTCCTGATCTGAGATTTGGGCTAATTCTAGCAGTTTGGGAGCAATATTCCCAGGATTTGGCTGAAACTCTTCAATATCAGTTGTGTTAGCAAAACGTTGATTCCAAGGACAAACATCTTGGCAAATATCACAACCAGCAACCCAGCCTTGCAAATTGGGTATTACTGTCTCTGGCAATTCCTTTGCCCGATTTTCAATCGTATGATAAGCAATACAACGATTGGCATCGACGACAAAAGGCTGAGTAATTGCACCCGTAGGACAAGCCTGAAGACAACGAGTACAGCTACCGCAGTGTTCTGTATGGGGGCGATCGCTCTCTAATTCCAAATTAGTCAACACTTCTCCCAAAAATACCCAAGAGCCATATTCCCGTGTAATCACATTACCATTTTTGGCAATCCAACCAATTCCGGCAAGTTGTGCCAACACTTTATCTTGCACAGGGCCAGTGTCTGCATAATAACGAGCTAATACACCTTCACCAAGTGATTCTAGCCAAACGGCTAGCTGCTTAAGTTTTTTATGCATCACCTTGTGATAATCCCTTCCCCAGCCATAACGAGAAATTTTGGCGTATTCCTCGCCTTCTGGACGTTGATGTGGCGTATAGTAATTTAGCGCCACACACACTAGCGATCGCGCCTCTGGCATAACTAAGCGAATATCCTGGCGTTTTGGGTTAGCCATCCATTCCATATCAGCGTGATAACCCAGTTCAATCCATGCTTGTAACCTCTGCGCTTCTGTAGTATCTACCCTATCTACAGCAGCAATCCCAACCTTGTGAAAGCCCAACTCGCTGGCTTTTTCTTTTACTACATTGCTGCTTGTTACGGAATACTGATTCATTTTTTTATCTGTATTTTGCCTCAAAAAAGGCGATTTAATTATACATTACGTAGTCAACACCTTTGATTAAGATTTGTTGCTTACTCTAAGTAGATCGGCATAAATAATTATCGTTGGGATAAAACAGGGGGTAGGGGGCAGTTCTTGGTCTGAGAAAAAGGATTTGAGCCTTATTTACTTTTCTTAACATAGGTTGCTTTTATTGTGCTGACTTAATTATAATTTTTACTTATATCATTTTTCGTTTGCATTCAAAACATGGTAGGGGCACAGTAATACTCATAGGTGTCAACTTAACGTAAAAACCATGTTCCACAAGGAACTTCAGTTCCTTGGCTTTTAGCTCAAGTCTTTTTTTGATAACTAAATAATCCGAAAAATCTTTAGTCTACTTGAGTAGACTTTAGCTATTAGCCCTGAAATTCATTTCTGGGCGGGCGTGGAAGCCAACAGATAAGCTATTTCTAGCTTAAGTTGACACCAATAAGTAATGCTGTGCCCCTACGAGTGGTCTATATCCATACAATTGAAAACCGCTATATTGCAATATCTCTACCATCGTCAGGAAGATTTCTACAAATATGGCAATCTATCTCAACAGCAAGTTTCTTTTTAGCTATTTTTGTATTGAAATTAATACTTAGGTAGGATAATACAAATAATTCCATAACCAAAGTAAAAAAGGATACAAGTCCATAAATTTATTTATGGCGATTGTTAATTTTAAATTTTGAATTCGGAGCGAAGCGACGTGACCTCTGCTGAACAGTTGAAAGAAGAATTCCAAATTGAGGGAATTACAGAAACAAGTGTACTGCGTTATTTTGAAACCTTAAATGCAGGAGAATTTGAGGCAACTGCTGCCTTATTTGCCCAAGATGGTGTGATGCGTCCACCATTTGAATCTGATATTGTGGGGACAGATGCGATCGCAGCCTACTTAAAACAAGAAGGACAAAACATTAAAGCTTATCCCAGCACGGGAATAGCTGAGGCTTTAGAAAATGCTACGATTCAAGTCCAAGTATCAGGCAAAGCACAAACTTCGTGGTGTACTGTGAATGTCTTGTGGTTATTTATCCTCAACCAACAACGGCAAATTTCATATACTAAAATCAAACTTTTAGCTTCTCCCCAAGAGTTACTTTCTCTACGCCGTGAAAACTAGTAAATAAGCATAATAGCTTAGGCAATGTTTGCTCGTACCCCAAAAATCCAATACAGCAAATTTACATAACACATTACTTGAAAAGTGGAGATTTTGTCTATTTTACTAATTCGGGTAAAGTAGCTTCTAACTTTAGACAGTTGGCACCATCAATCTGCAACTGATAATCTACTTTATCCATTAGACGATTCATAATTAGCCAACCATAACCACCCTCTTGTTTTTCCATCGGGTTTGGAGCATAGTAGTTAGACATATCAAAGCCTTCGCCGTAGTCCCAAACTTCGAGGGCAAGGTCTCGATTTTTAACTTCCAAACGCAGTAAAATTGGTAAATTTGGTTTGTCCTTATGGGCATGACGGACTGCATTTGAGTAGGCTTCTACTAAAGCCAGCCTCAAACGGCTTGATTGCCGTGACCAGTCTACAGATTCTCCTAGCTGGATTTTCAAACATCCCAGCAGCCAGGTTTCGACAATATTAAGAAAACTCAAGTCACTTGGTACATGAAGCTCACTTTTCATTACTTATAAAATCTCCAGTGAAAGTATAGTTTGATCATCTTCTTGAACGTTGTTGTCTGCCTGGATGCGAGCTAGTAAATGGTTAAGAGAAAGCGGTTGTTCCTCTTGTTGCAAGAGCTGCCAAAGACCATCTTGATTCAGCATAGAACGGTTAACTGCGTCAACGCCAGACTCTGTTTTTCCTGAAAAAGCAAAATTATTTGATACTGTAGCTTCTGTAATTCCATCGCTGGCAAGTAACAATGTATCTCCAGCAGCGAGAACCAAATGACCAGACTGTGCCTGCCACTTAGGCAAGATCCCCAAAGGAACGCTGCGAACTTTTAGGTAATTGGGATTGTCATTTAAAGCACCTTGACGTGACCATAACAGTGGATAAATATGACCGGCATTAGTGTAGACGAGTTCCTTAGTGCTAGGGGTATAACAAGCTAACACAAGAGTGATGAAATAATTGTTGCTAATTAAATCTTCACTGAGAGCATGGTTGAGGTTCTGCATGACCACATTTGGCTCGGCTGGTGCTTCTTGAGATAATTCTCGGCGCAATACTGAAATAACACTAGCCATAAATAAAGCAGCTGGGACACCCTTGCCAGAGACATCACCCACTGCCAACCACAAATCGCCTTTGGGATGGACAAAAACTTCAAAAAAATCGCCTCCTACTTCCCGCGCTGGGTAACAGCAGGCTTGCACCTTCACACCTTTAATGTCAGGTAAAGTTTGGCGTAGCAAGTTGTATTGAATTTGGCGGGCTACCTCCAACTCATTGTGAATTTGCTGTTGTTTTTCTTGGAGGCGCTGGTAGAGTTTTGCTTGAGATAGGGCTAAGGCTGCTTGTTCGGCAACGCCTGCAATCAGTTGGATGTCTTCGTCTTGCCAGGGGCGATCGCGTCCCCATTGGTGGAGAACCAACACAGCCAATAAATGCTGCTGATAGCTAAGTGGCACTACCAGATGGTGAGAAGGATTACCCTCATAGACATCTTGAGCAAATTGATAATGACGGGTTTCCAGCACTTTTTCAATTAAAACACTGGGGTCAAAGAAGCAATCTGATACATCGGATTTCGGATCGCGGTATGAGAACTCGTCTCGTGTGAGGCGATCGCCCTCTACTGGTCTGAGCAAGCAATTGCTTGCTTCAAATGTTTGTCCAATAGTTGCGACAATTTTTTGCAGCATACTGTCGTAGTCTAGAGACTCTCGAATTGCCGTTGTTACAGCATTAAACAAAGATTCTCGCTGCAAGGCCCGACCCAACTCTTGGGTGCGCTTCTTAACTAGACGATATGTATCAGTGGCTTGCTCAACTAAGGCTCTTAGCCGTTCAGGATTCCAGGGTTTGGTAATGTACTTGAATACCTGACCAGAGTTAATCGCATCTACCAAATCTTCAACATCAGTAAAACCAGTTAACAAAATCCGAATCGTGTCTGGAAAGCGCTCTACGGTGTGACTAAAAAATTCGGTGCCATTCATTTCTGGCATTCTTTGGTCAGAAATAATCACCGCCATTTCACCAAACTGATCCAAGATTTCCAGTGCGCCGAAGGCATGATTGGCTTTATATACTTGAAAATCTCGCCTAAAAGTGCGGTAGAGTAAATCTAAGTTATCTGGCTCATCATCTACCACCATGAGCTTAAGTTTTTCCACCCCAATATCAGCCATATTTGACTTTATTTTTCACATATTTGAATGGCGAGATAATATAATTTTTATCCCACCTGAGAATCAACAAAAAATTAATAACTAATCATTTTCAAAAGCTATCAGTTATCAGTGTTTTAAAACTTGATAACTGTTCACTCAATTTAACCTTATCCTACTAACCCAGAACGCAAGGCGCGGACTGCTGCTTGGGTACGGTCATCGGCACATAGCTTATTCAAAATATTGCGAACGTGAGTTTTAACAGTCCCAACAGTGATATAAAGCCTTTCAGCAATTACTGCATTACTACAACCTTCGACAATCAACTGTAGCACTTCCAATTCCCTTTCTGTCAGGGTGTAAGGTTGAATTCCTTCCAGATTATCGACATAATCAGGGTTAGAGGCAATGGTCTTAGTATCTACAAAAGCTGATTCCAACTTTTGCGGATTTTGTTGCGCTTGTTGTAATACAATTCGAGCGATCGCGGGATCGATCCAAGCGTTGCCATTGTAAGTTACTCTTATTGCTTCCAGCAAATTATCGAATTTAATATCTTTCATACAGTAAGAGTCTGCACCAGCCGCAAAAGCTGCCAATACAGCTTCTTTGTTATCCCGCAGCGTCAAAATTAACACCTTTGTTAATAGCTGCTGCCCATTAGCAGTAGATTTTACCTCCCGTGTCAGTTCAATGCCATCCTTATCTGGTAAACCAATATCGACAATGGCAATATCTGGTTGTACCATTTTTAACATCTTTAGCCCCTCAGCAGCATTGGCAGCTTCACCTACAACTTCAATGTCAGCTTTTTGCAGTAGTGCTGTCCGAATACCTACACGAGTTAGATCATGATCTTCAATCAGAGCGATACGAATTTTACTCATAGCCAACTTCAGACCGTTACACTACCTTAACCAGAAAGTCGAGTTTTGTGATATACTCCCACACTAACCACAAGTAGTATAGTGGAGGTTTCTGTTCCCGGAACCAGAGTTACAAGTTGAGCGTTTTATACTTAGTAGAATATTACACTTCAACAATAAAATTTGGACTGGTTCAGCCCAATTACAAGCGCCCAAGACTAATTAGTTATGCTTTCTATTGTTGCAGGGCAATGGGAATCTCTCGTGCTTAACTTCTAATATAAAAAATTTGATAAACTTAACATTCAAGTAAATCTGGTGTGAGGTTAATCCAGAATAGGCTATGTATAAAGGCAATGAAGCATTTTCAGTGTTAGGAATACCGGTTCATGTGATGGCCAACTATCCAGGCTGGTTGTTAGAATGCCTGCGTGCAGGCAAAGGAATTCATGTAGTAACGCTTAATGCAGAAATGACTATGCAGGCAGAGCAGAATAAAATCCTAGCTCAGGTCATTAAAAAAGCTGAACTAGTGATTCCAGATGGAGCCGGGGTTGTTCTGTATTTACGATGGCTGTTATGGCAAAAAGTGCAGCGTTTTCCGGGAATTGAATTAGCAGAAAAGCTTTTGCAAGAAATCGGGCAACAGAAGACAGGGGCAAAGGTTTTTTTCTATGGAGGAGCGCCTGGAGTGGCCTCAACTGCGGCAGATTTTTGGCAGCAGCAAATTCCAGATTTAAGTATAGTAGGCACTCACTCAGGCTACCATTCCCCAGAAGAAGAAGTACAATTGCGAGAAACTCTGGTTCAATTGCAGCCACAAGTGATTTTTGTCGGTTTGGGAGTACCACGTCAAGAGTTATGGATTGCCGAAAACCGCTATTTGTGTCCTCAAGCAATTTGGATTGGTGTTGGTGGTAGTTTTGATATTTGGTCGGGAGCTAAAACTCGCGCTCCCGCCTGGTTAGGTAATAATAATTTGGAATGGTTGTATCGGCTTTATCAAGAACCTTGGCGTTGGCGGCGGATGTTGGCTTTGCCAGCGTTTGCTGTGAAAGCTTTTGTTTATCGTTTGACAGCAAGGGGTGCAATTAGTTGAGAGTGGGGCATGGGGCATAGGGCATAGGGCATGGGGATGAGGAGACGTGGCGCAGAAAAAGATCAAATACTATCTCTGTGTAAGAGTGTCCCCGTGTCCAATGCCCAATGCCCAATGCCCAATGCCCAATGCCCAATGCCCAATGCCCAATGCCCAATGCCCAATGCCCAATGCCCAATGCCCAATGCCCAATTCTGAGTGCTATTACTTAGTTCGTATTAAAGTCTTCAAAAAATTTAAATTTTCTTTGTTAAATTTTTAATTCCCAGGCAAAACCTGGGAATCCTTATTTTTGAGAGGAATAAGCTAATCTAAGCCCGTAAGCTATTTGGTTGTGGGGATAAGGAAAATTTAACAATGCCAGTATTAACAACTCAAGTTCAAACAAACAAATCAGTTCATAGAGAGGATAATAAAACTCAACAGCAGGTTAGCAATACTACTGTCAAGGTGCAATTGCAATCTGTAACCAAGACCTATACTAATGGCTCTCACGCCTTGTTAAATGCGAACCTTGAGGTAAAAAAGGGAGAATTTCTGTTTATCACAGGCCCAAGTGGTTCTGGTAAATCAACGCTTTTGAAACTGCTGTATGGCCAGGAGTTAGCGACGCAAGGAGAAGTAATTGTTGATGGGTGTAATGTAGCGGGTTTACGGGGCGATCGCTTGTCATTATTGCGGCGACGAATTGGCATCGTGTTTCAAGACTACAAACTGATTACCCAGCGAACAGTAGCAGAAAATGTGACTTTTGTCCTGCAAGCTCAAGGGTATACCCGTAAAGAAATTCAACGACGCTTAGAACCAACCTTAAAGCTGGTAGGTTTGCTGAGTAAAGCTGACTGCTTTCCAGATCAATTATCTGGGGGAGAGCAACAACGGGTGAGTATTGCTCGTGCGATCGTTGGTACACCACCCCTGTTACTGGCGGATGAGCCGACTGGAAATCTCGATCCAGATAATTCCTGGCAAGTGATTCAGATTCTCCAGAAGTTAAATTCCTTTGGGGCTACAGTAATTGTTACTACCCACGATGAACAATTGGTACGGCGATGCAATCATCCGGTAATGCAAGTTCGCAATGGACAGTTGTCTCGAAAATAGTTATTAGTCATTAGTCATTAGTCATTGGTCATTTGCAAAGAACAAAGGACAAATGACTAATGACTAAAAAACGTGGTGCTTGACTTTTGCTGATACGGGTGTGAAAGTTGTTGCTGTTTTGGGGGGTAGAACTTGTAAGCTATGGTCTTTGACCGACCGGAGGTCATCGCAGGCTTGTAAACTCTTAAAAGCTGCCTCTCTGATCGCAACTTCTTCCTCTCGACTGAGTAGGAGTTGCAAGCATTCCACAACATCTTGCTGGACTGAAGAATCAACTCGCTTACGGCTGATGACTTTAGTTAGTTGACGTAGGGCAATCATTCGCTTTAATGGATCTTTTTCTGTTAAATTTACCAACAATTGATCTAGGTGGTCTTCTTCTCGATTTTCATAGAAGTTGACAATTTGCCAGACCAATAAAACTAAAGTCAACAGTGTTCCCATGCCTTGCACAATAGCACCAGCAGCAATCCAAGAACTGTGAGAGTCAACCCAAATTGCCGCGGCCATGTAAGTAGTGACAGTAGCAAGACCACCACTTATGACTGCTAAGGCTAACCGACGATTTGAACTGTTTAAGAACTTACGTATTTTAGACCAGTGTAATTGCCAGTCCCACTCCTGCATTGAGTAAACCAATACCATTATCCCAACGCCGATTGAGAGAGCCAATAGCAGCATCCAGTTCCACAACAACATGGCGACGACGATTGTCAAGAACCCAAGAAAGCCTCCAGGCCCAGAGAAGCGCTTAAATTTTTGCTGCTTTGTTGCTCCCTTTGTCTTGAACAATGGATGCGACCAGTTCCAGTTGGGAAGCTGGTTGATCAATTGCTGCCAAGAAGACGAAGCCTGTGCCACAGTGTTTACCTACTTGATTATGAAATTAACTATTGTATAAGTTTTACTACGGTTGAAGAAAGGGTGAAGACCCAAACCACAAGATGCCCGGTTTTTAAGGGCAGCATAGTAGACTAGTACAGCACGGCGGAAATCAAGATACCATTTTAAATGGCTCAGAGCAAGGGCATAAAGGGTTTTTAAAGACAAAAACGAAAGTTATCAAGGGTGAATTGCCCATCAAAAGCACAGAAGGTAACGCTGTAGATGTTATTCCCAGTTATAGATAATAAGGTATTGGGGGAAATTGCTGAGTCTGAATTGGCAAGATTGGCGCTTGGTAGTACAGTTTGAGCGATGAGTTGGCGATCGCGATCATAAGCGGAAAGCACTAGCCGTTGCGAACTAGTGACAAAGGCGCTAACTGAATTAACCGGCTGCAAGAAAGTAGCCTCTAAGAATCCGCTTTTGGGCGCTCCCATTAAAACTGTTAGCCCTGAATAGGCTGGAAATGCTGGATTTGATGGCTGTATTGCTATAGAATTGTGAAAAATTACTCCCCAGCGTTCATACTGGCGCTCTACTGGTTCAAAACACTTTAAGTCTTCTAAGTCTAAACAAATACAAGTAGGTACAGTTACTTTGCCAGCGTCAATAGCTGACTCAACCTGCTCCCCCCAAGCTGAAACTTTAATCTCATTTTGTATATTAAAGTCAAGCGCAAATTTAGCGTCTTCAATCGTTGGTAGTTTATTTAATTGAAGAGTAGCCTGTACCATGACATCCCGCCTTACCATTACCTAGATAATAAATAGATTTAGTAATACATCAAAAGCTATATTTCTACATGTCGAACTAGAATTAATAGCTTGTTAAAATCAGCATTTTGAATCTTCTTGACGCTCAAAATTATTTATGACTTTCTTGAAATACTAGCATAAAAACTTATGTTTCATTCACGTTTTAGTGATCTTCGCTACCACAATAAAGCCTTGTAAGACAGTAATTACAACGCTGAGTCACTTTTTATTATGAAAAAAAATCACCAAATCTTTATAAGTAATCTAGTAATTTTATATCTACTTAATCTAATGGTAGGAAGAAGTCTTAAAGTGATTGGTTCGCCGATAATAACAATGAGTGAGGATTTTGAACTAAATAGGTAAGTATTTTGAGGTGGACAAAGGAGATGCGTTTACTCATCCTACAGCTTCAAGCTGTGGGTAAATCTAGTCAAGAAGTCATTAGTACGTTTTTCACGATTTTCGTAGACTCAGCACTAATGATTACTGACTAATGACCAAGATAGCGAGTAGCGATTCATCCCATACATTGAAGGAATAAGCTTACTCGCCTACTTTTGTGACGCGGATAAATTATCAAACGCTTTCTCCGGGTACACGCACTTACATATCTGTTTTATTACTCACAATACTTAATTACTACAGTCAACAAAAAGTACTTATGTTTCAACCACAAGGATTTGAACAACGCTCTATAAATACCTCACTAGGTAGGATGGTATATTATACAGCCGCTAAGTCACCTTGGCAGGACAATTTTACAGGAAAAGATGATCGGGAAACTTTAGTGTTTCTGCACGGCTTTGGTGGTGGATCTTCTGCTTATGAGTGGTCGAAAGTATATCCGGCTTTTGCCGCCGAATATCGGGTCATTGCGCCAGATTTAATCGGTTGGGGTAGGTCTGAGCATCCGGCACGAAGTTATAAGATTGAAGATTATTTAACCACGATTCGGGAATTTATCGAGCAGACTTGTACCGGGCCAGTAACAGCGATCGCTTCTTCTTTGACCGCAGCCTTTACAATTCGAGTAGCATCAGATCATCCTGATTTATTCAAGTCTTTAATTCTCACTACCCCAGCCGGACTTTCCGACTTTGGCGAAGACTACTCTCGTAGTTTTTTTGCCCAGTTAATCAGCGTTCCCGTTGTTGACCGTTTACTTTACAGCACTGGAGTAGCCACCAGTGGGGGTATTCGCAGTTTCTTAGAGCAACGGCAATTTGCTCAGTCTAATCGAGTGTACCAAGAAATTGTAGATGCTTATTTACAATCTGCCCAACAGCCTAATGCTGAGTATGCAGCACTCTCCTTTGTCCGTGGCGATTTATGCTTTGATTTATCCCTTTACATTCAACAACTGACCACTCCCACCGCCATTATTTGGGGACAAAGGTCAGAATTTACAGGCCCCTCAATTGGTCGCCGCCTTGCCGAAATTAATCCCCAAGCAATCCGATTTTTTCAACAGTTGGAAGATGTGGGGTTAACGCCGCAGTTGGAGTTACCAGCAGTAACAATTGGGTTAATTCGCCAATTTTTGCCTTTGCTTAATTAGTGCTTTGTTCAATATTACATCGGTAGGGGCGCACAGCCAGCTGTGTGCCCCTACAAGTATCTGTTTAATTATTTATTTCTGTACCTTATCTATGCGGAAACTGCTATAGAGCCAAGCCATTGCATTGTTCGCCTAGCGTCTCCCTCAAGAGAAGACAGGTTTCACATTGCAGGTAATGGAGTCCCAATTTTATTCGCCAGGACTGGACATATTTTTACAAAATTTAGATGCTTTGATATTAAATTCAAGACATTGGCTTCATTATAGTATTCAAAATAACTATACTATTCAACCTGACTTGATAAATTGCTAATTACACAAACAAAATAAGGCATAGCAAATTTATACTAGCGGGTAAATTTTCTGATGACTATTCCAGAACCGATTAAAAAATTTATTACATGGATACAAGGTTTTGACCATCGGATTTTACGAAATGAAGATGATGTAAAAGAAAAGTTTATTTTCCCAATGTTTCACTATCTCTGTTATCCAGAAAAATGTCATCATGAATACCCTTTAAAAACATTTAAATCAGAAAATAGCTATATTTATTATATTCAAAATGATATTCAGGAACAAAATACTGGTAGCTCACTTGTTTTTATTAAAGTAATAGAACCTCAAACAGTTAAATTAAATGATGCTCTTGAGAAAGATAATTTTTACATTAATCAATTTAATACGCTGTTTTTTATTATCACTAACGGATATGATATTAAGGTATTTAAATGTATACATTGCTATAAAAATGAATTGATTTTTGATATAAATATAGATAAACTTAAAAGTAATGATATCGCTTCAAAATTTTATAATCAACTAAACTTTGATTGTGTGAAAAACATCGATAATACAGCCAACATTTTAAAAAACACTAAATATAAATTAATAGAAAAATTAATTAGACACCATCCAGATTTACAGGATGTTTTAGAAAAATATGATTTTGAGCCTTGCGCTAATAGAGAAGGCTACCGCTTGGTTATTGTAAGAAAAAAAGTAGCGATCGCATGTAATTTACCTAAAGCTTTTGGAGAGGGTAATTGTGAAATAGAGTTCAGCAGTCTCATTTTAAGAGGTCTAAAAATCCACTTAAATCATCAAGATATTTTAGGTCAATTAATGACTGGATTGCACACTCAGCCAGATTGGGGATGTCGTCGGTTTTTTAAACAGTTAAATAAAAATACTTTTGAGGTATATTTAGGTAAAACAACTTTAATTTTATCAGACTTAGAAGTAGCAGATTTGTGTTTTTGTATTGATGGAGTTTGCCAAGAATATAAAAATTTAATAATTGAATTTGAAAATGCTTTAGAAACATGGAATTATGAATTTGTAAAATTTACAGAGAGTCAAGGCTTTATCCTTTTTTCTGTAAGACAAGACTTATGGGAGTTAATGCAGCAGTTTGTTAATGAATTTGATTATACTAAAGGCAAGTCAGAATGGCATCTCTTCCATAGAAAAGATATATCAATTCGAGTAAGCCTGGGAATTCGCGATCATACATTTATATTACCTAAACTTGATAGAAGATTAGATATATTGCCTAATAATCAAATTAATATCATCTATGAGCTAAGTGATGTTAATCTAAAATCTATTGAGACAGGTAAATTAGCCTTATGGCAGCAAAATATTGGAATACAAGGAACCTGGACAGCTAGATATACCAAACAGTGGTTATTAGAGAAATATATACCAAAAGTTATTAATTATTACTCAGTAAAGTCTCAACTATCGGAAGCTGAATTGCTAACCAAAATCACGACTTACACAAGTGAACGTGTGCTTATTACAGAAATTGATAATCTCAAAGATTTAGTCCCTTATCTTCGTGATATACAATCTTGGCTAAATATATATATAGAAAATATTGTTGCTGCGCTCTTGAAACCATATTATCAAGCCTATACTAATCTGGTGCGTAATACTGATTCATCCATAATAGGCATAGACTATATTATAGGAAATTTGCGTAAAATTGATTGGACGAATAGGCAAGAAGAAATTTCTAACAATTTCACAGACTGGAAAAACTTAACTTTTAAACATGCTATAGATTGCTTAGATAAGCAAGTAGCAAGAATAAATAATTGTGAATACGAGAATAGTTTAAAGGCAGATTTAATAACTCGGGCATTTATTTGGATTATTGAAAATGGGAAAATTTCTTTTTCGCAAGCTCAATTAAATGCTGCTAAACAGGCTTTGCTGCCACTTTGGGAAGAAAGTCGCTTTCAAATGCGCCATGTATATCCTAATCGATAAAGTTACATAATCTGGTCTAAATGCAACACAAATCCAGGTAGCACATTTTCTCCTGATAAACTAGCAGGATTGTCTAATATCTCTACATCTTTACCTGGACGATAAATTTCTACTCGCTTATTTTTTCGGTCGATTAACCAGCCTAATTGAGCGCCATTTTCGATATACTCCTGCATTTTCTCTTGCAATTCTTTCAAAGAATCAGTACGAGAACGCAACTCTACTACAAAATCAGGACAAATTGGGGCAAATTTTTCTTGTTGTTCTGGGGTTAAAGCATTCCACCGCTCAATTTTTACCCAAGAAGCATCAGGAGAACGTTCTGCACCATTAGGTAGGGTGAAACCGGTTGAAGAGTCAAAAACTTCGCCTAAATTAGTCTCAGAGTTCCAAATATCTAATTGAGTGGTAATTTTAACATTACGTTTGCCAGTATCACTACCTGTAGGTGACATAATTAATATTTCCCCTGATGCTGTGCGCTCAAATCGATAATCACGGTTTTTCTGACACATTTGGAAAAATTGCTCATCAGTTAAGTCAATTTTCAATTTGAGTGTAGAAGGGAAAGTGGTTGTCGTGGCGTTCATAGGCTATTGTGAGCATCTTACTTTCTAGTGTAGTGCTGTGTGGAGAGCGATCGCACTTTGCCTCAACGCTTGCTTTTCAGGAATTGGTGCAGCCTTACCCAATCTTACCCAATATAATCTGCCGAGAAGGCGGAATAATATGTATCCTGTCCAATGCCATCTCACACCTACATCAACTCCATCTCTTGCAACCCGTGGCGTAGTCTCTTCGCCTCTTCGGGATTATACCTTTCATGAAGGGCGATCGCTTTTCTAAAAGCTGTTAAACTATCTTGATGATTGCCAACTTTCAGCAACACTACTCCTAAATTTTGATAGGCTTCGGCATAGTTGGGATTTAACGCGATTGCATTTTGATAATATGCGATCGCATCTGTAAATAAACCCAAAGCTTTAAATATCATCGCCAAATTATAATGTCCAAAAACAAAATTAGGGTCAATCTTCAAAGTTGTGGCGTAAGCAGTTTTTGCACCGTTTAAATCTCCTGCTGCTTTGAGTAAGTTACCCAAGTTGATGTATGCTCCTAATTTGAGCATGGGGTAAATTGGCAATTTGATCGCAGCTTGATAATGAGAAATAGCCTGTGGGGTTTTTTGCAACCGACTGTAGGCAATGCCTAAATGATAGTGGAGTTCATATAAAATATCGTAGTTTTCTTCAGCAGTAGTAATTCCTCGTCTAAGCAACTCCATACCTTTGGTAATTTTCCCTGTTTCCACATACAATGCCCCTAATTTACTGCAAACATAGGGGTCATCAGGATGACTAACGAGAAATCCTTCCATTGCTGTAGCTGCTTTGGCATATTTGTTATTTTGAGCGATCGCACTTTTTTGATATCCTACGTGTAAAAGTGCCACTCCTGGTAAATAACCTACTTGCCAATGAGGTTCTTTGGCTATAATTCCTGACACGCTATCATCCACTAAGGCATGATAAGGACGATCAAAACAAATATCTGGATGATTGCGGAACAGCCGGGAAACCAAAGAATAGGGAGATTGTTCTGCACCAATTTCGTGGCGGACGAGGTTGATGAGCAGGTATTCATCTCTTGCGATCGCCTCTCGCAACTGCGGTATAATTGTTGGTGTGAGAGTTTCATCAGCATCTAATACCAGAATCCAATCTCCAGTCACATATTTTAGAGCTGCATTGCGAGCAGCACTGAAGTCATTACACCATTTAAAATGATAGACTTTTGCACCCAGTTGTTGGGCAATATTAGGAGTGCGATCGATTGAGCCTGTATCCAAGACTACCATTTCATCTACCACTTTTTGGACACTGCTCAGGCATTTAGGCAGTGTTGCTGCTTCATTTTTCACAATCATGCACAGACTGAGTTTCATATTGCCAATAAATTATGGTTCAAATTTTTTGCTTCTAGTGACCAACTTTTATTTTGTGCCGATATAGCATCAGACCATCATAAGGCGAGTTTTTAACAAAGGACAGTCATTAGTCATTGAGCATTAGTTATTTCTTCCCTGCCCCCCCTGCCCCCTGTACCTAATCCTCTAATACGTGTAGACTCGAAATCTCGAAATAATAAATTTATCTAATATATCTTGTGTAATGATTAATAAAAAATATTATTTTAAACTAGATATTACCCATTTTTAATGTTTATATAACTATTATACGCATTATATAGAGAATCATATATAATGAAAAACCCCTTCGCCAGAACTGCAAATTTATTTCGCCAAAATCTCAAAGATTATTTGCGATCGCTTAACGTTTGGTTTTTAGATACACCAGAAAGGGCACTTTTAGAAGCTCAACAAGCCGCTCAAAGAATTAAAAACATTGAGATAGAACATTTTGACGGCAAGAAAATATCTTCACAATCAGTAAATTATACTGAAAATGTGATGTCTTATTGGCAAGGATACCTCGATAAGAATTTAACTATTATCAAAGTAAGACTTATAGAGTTTCGCCTTAGTCGAAAAATTTTAAATATCTCTAATTCTGTATTGTTAGAAAATCTGAAAATTATTGATGAAGTTGTAGAGAGGTACGCTCTCAAAGATGAATTAATTAGCAACAATGCATTAATATCAACTTCTCAACAACTACAAGTTAACCAAGACCAAATCAACAAACAGTCATCATTTAATATTAATAACAATATTCAACCTCAACCTCCATCTCTACAAGCTAGATTATTATCGAGGTTTAGGGGTCAAAGACTTAATAGAATCAAAGCAAATTTGGTACCGCAGACGGAAGAAGAGTTCGTTAGAAATTACCGAATTTCTAAGAATAGAACAAAAATTTCTATTAGATTTATACTAACGTTAGTTATTGTACCCTTTTTAACCCAGCAATTATCTAAGAATTTTTTAGTATATCCCATATTAGAAAGAAACAGAGAAAACAATATAACCCAAATTTTTATCAATTCTGATATGGAAAAAGAAGCTCTCCATGAATTGCATAACTATCAACAAAGCTTGAGGTTTGAATATTTCCTAAATCTAGCCCCACAAATTTCTTCAGAAGTAATAAAAGAAAAAATAAAAGACAAAGCCATTGAGATAGCTGAGGAATTTCACATAAAATATAATAGTGTTATTAGTAATGTATTTGCTGATTTAATATCATTAATTTCTTTTAGTATAATTGTCATTATAAGCAAAAAAGAAATTGTAATTGTGAAATCTTTTATAGATAATATTGTTTATGGATTAAGCGATAGTGCCAAGGCTTTTTTAATCATTCTTTCTACAGATTTATTCGTAGGATTTCACTCACCAGAAGGGTGGGAGGTTATTCTTGAAGGATTAGCAGCACATTTAGGACTACCAGACAATAAAACCATAGTATTTTTCTTTATTGCCACATTTCCGGTAATTTTAAACACTATCTTTAAATACTGGATATTCCGCTATTTAAGTCTCTTATCTCCGTCGGCATTAGCTACATTAAAAGAGATGGATGAGGGTAATTGATAATTTGTAATGACGCTCGTTCCTCTCTATGAGACGCTATGCTAACGTAATTCATAATTATTTTGGCGTATTTGTCTCCTGATTCGCTAGGCTATTTATATCCTGGTTCTTCTGAAGCTTACTATGGATTTTGAAAGCAAAGCTAATGCCCCAACTCCTACAGACAACATAGAGTTTGCTCAACCAACTATTAGCCGTAAGCCATTAGAATTGCTGCGAGATACTGAGGCTTTGCTACGCCGCCCAACCGTAGCTACATTGTTGCCGATTTTACCACCAAAACTAAGAAATAAATTCCAAGCAACGTCATCTTTGGCAGATGATTCTTTTAAGGAATTGGCAGAAATTGACCTAGACACTATTAGTGATTTTGAACTGCGACATGCACGCATTAGTGTTGGCTTAAGCTTTGTTGGTTTTGGGGCGCTGATGATATTAGTACTGCTGCTGTACTTAAACACGTTGCGTCCTGAACTCAGTACGGGTGAGCAAATTCGGCAGTACTGGTATCAATATATTTGGTTTGTCAGTTTGGGTGTTGCAGGGATGTTTATGTTGGGCCGTGAAGCGATGCGTCCTATGCCAAGGCGACGGAAGTAAAAAAAGCAGGGGAGCAGGGGGGATGGAAAAGAGGAATTGGGGCAGGGTGCGCTTTGCAGGGAAAAAAGTTTCCTCTTTTCCCCCTGCTCCCCTGCTTCTTCATTCCCCTCTGCCTCTTATCAAAATAGCAAGTGCTGAGTAAACGTAATTCGTAATACCTTACGGGTTCGCGTAGCGTTCCGCAGGAAAGGGTTGTCTACGAGATGCTGCACTTACTTTGCTTAAGAGTAGAGGTACGCTTACGTCATTAAGTTTTATAACAGGAATTTAGAAAGAACCACAAAACTTATCGATGATGAAGAGGGATTTAAACTCCCAGAATTGGTTAAAAGTTATGAATCACGATGCTTTCATTGTTCCACCAGGTTCAAAGATTTCTCTGAAAAAAAACTATGATCCAGCCTATAAGACTGAGTTTCATGAAAAAGCTGATGCTGCAACTAAATTACAAGTAGATGTTGAAAGGCTAGCAAATTACCAAAATATTCTCTACGCTCAAAACACATATTCTTTGTTAATTATTTTTCAGGCAATGGATGCTGCTGGTAAAGATAGCACAATTAAACATGTGACCTCTGGTGTGAACCCGCAAGGATTTCAAGTGTTTAGTTTTAAGGGCCCCAGTGCGGAAGAATTAGACCATGACTACCTGTGGCGAACAACTAAGGCTTTACCAGAAAGAGGTCGAATTGGAATATTCAACCGTTCATACTATGAAGAAGTATTAGTGGTTCGTGTCCATCCAGAAATGCTGAAAAAGCAACAACTTCCCCACTTACCTGAAGGGAATAAGATATGGAAGCAGCGTTTTGAAGAAATTAATAATTTTGAAAAATATTTGGTAAATAATGGTGTGATTGTCCTGAAGTTTTTTTTGAATGTCTCAAAAGCAGAGCAGAAAAAACGCTTCTTAGAACGGATTGATTTTCCTGAAAAAAATTGGAAGTTTTCAGATAGCGATGTCCGAGAACGAGCTTTTTGGGATGATTATATGAATGCTTATGAAGAAATTTTTAACAATACTAGTACAGAATGGGCCCCGTGGTATATTATTCCTGCCGATCGCAAATGGTTTACACGCCTGACTGTTGCCAATATCATCTGCACAAAATTAGAAGAACTAAATCTGCAATACCCGACAGTTAGTGAGGAACATAAACAGCAACTTTTACAGGCAAAACGCATTTTAGAACAGGAGGATTGAGTTATTCTTTTAATAAAAAAAGGGTTAGGATAACATATATTTGGATTAAAGACGAAAAGTTTTATATTTATTAATGATTTTTGTAACTAAAAAAGTTTGTCTGATGGTGAGAGCCAAAAAATCATAACTCAGATGGCAGAAAATGCCAAAAACCATCTACCTCACTTTAAGAATGCTGCCTTTGATATTGTGGCGATCGCAGCCTCAGCAGGCGGTCTAACTGCTTTAATTAAAGTGCTATCAACTCTACCTCCAGAATTTACAGCCGCGATCGCGAATATAGATAGAATATGTTCGATGAAATGGAATTAGTAAGTTATCATCATACTTTTGAAACAATAGTTAATTCTTTAAATGATAATTGCTTTGTAGTAGAACGCCTAATTGAAACTACCCCAAATGATTCAATAAGGAATAAATATCCAAGATTTTATGAAAGGACTTCTAATTATCCATCATTCTGTGCCATAAGTGCAATCTATCTACCTAACCAGAAATGAAGCCTAGCTATCTTTACTTGGTGCATCCGCAGAACGTAAACAAACTTTATCAAAAAGTAGAACACAAAGATGCGAATATCTGGGTAGACTGCACTGATGATTACTAGACTTGCCTGAGTTCGCAGTTATTGAAAATGACCTAAAAATGTTATGGCTCAGGGTATTTACTATATTTATCCTGAGTCAAGCACTATTAGATACTTTCGCAAGTTTTTATAGATATAACTTATTTCGGAGCAACTAGAAATGCTTTCCTTCCCCATGACTCATACTCCTTTGCCCGAAATCATTGATGGCTTGCCGAATATATCTGGTTGGGAAACAGAGGTTCTCTCTGTAGTTAACCATAATCAGCCAGTATTTTTACCAACAACAAATATCCGCTTAGAAGATGTAAATGCTGTGTTTGCGATCGCCTTACACATGCACCAACCAACTATACCTGCTGGAAATGGTGGTACACTCATCAGCAATCTGCAATATATGTTTGAACATCCTCATGAAGGGGATAACCACAACGCAAATCCTTTTGCCCATTGTTACAGCCGCATGGGAGACTTGATTCCTGAACTTGTCAGTCAAGGTTGCAATCCCCGTGTGATGTTGGATTACTCAGGTAATCTTCTGTGGGGACTGCGACAAATGGGACGCGATGATGTGCTCGATAATCTTAAACGGATTACTTGCAATCATACTTACCAACCTTATGTAGAATGGCTGGGTACAATGTGGGGTCATGCAGTTATTCCTTCCACACCCATAGCAGATATTAAATTGCATATAATTGCATGGCAACATCACTTTGCGGCAATTTTTGGCTGGGAAGCATTAGCGCGAGTTAAAGGATTTTCACCCCCAGAAATGCATCTACCAAATCATCCTGATGCTCTCTTTGAATTTGTGAAAGCGCTGAAAGAATGTGGATATCGCTGGTTACTCGTTCAAGAACATTCTGTAGAAACAATTAGCGGTCAATCTCTTACCCACAAACATTTACCACATCGTTTGGTTGCCCGCAATTCTCAAGGCGAAACAATTAGCATTACAGCCTTAATTAAAACCCAAGGTTCGGATACTAAATTAGTCGCACAAATGCAACCTTATTATGAAGCAAAAACATTATCGAAACAACAGGTTGGGAGTGTTTTTGTACCACCAATAGTTAGCCAAATTGGAGATGGTGAAAACGGTGGCGTGATGATGAATGAATTTCCTAGCGCCTTTAAACAAGCTTGGTGGGATATGGTCAATAACGGCGGCGGGAAATCAGGTGTAGTTGGGATGTGTGGTACAGAATATTTAGAATTAATCGAAGCTGCTGGATGCAAACCTGAAGACTATCCAACTTGTCAGCCAGTGGGACAACATCAGATTTGGGAGCGAGTTTCATCAGATAATATTCAACCTGAAGCTGTAGAGAATGCCATTCAAGAATTAAAGCAAACAAACTCTAATTTTCATCTGGATGGAGCCTCCTGGACAAATCATATCAGTTGGGTAAAAGGATATGAAAATGTGTTGTCTCCTATGTATCAACTAAGCAGTTTATTCCATCAAAAATTTGATCCATTACAGCAATTTGACTCAGCAGAACCTGTTACCAGACAATCTCATTACCGTAACGTTCTTTTACATAACCTTTTGTTGGAAACCAGTTGTTTTCGTTATTGGGGACAAGGTGCTTGGACTGATTATGCGCGGGAAATTTATCAACGTGGCGAAAATTTATTGCAGATAAATTGAACTAGGGACTGGAAGCTGTACAATAGACATCTCCAGAAATTAATTAACCTGAGTTCGGGTTAAGCCAGAAGCTAAAAAGCTTATTCTGTCAGGATTGAATAAAACTGGAATTGATCAAAGCAGGGATAAAAGTGAAATCATTTTGTCAATAAGGTTCACAAATGAAATTAATCTTAGTAATATGTCTTATTGACAATAGATGAAAACAGAGCTTTAGACCGAACAACGATAACTCAAGGCTTTTGAGGATTTCTTATCCCGAACTCAGGTTAACCCGAACTCAGGTTTTTTTAAGTGTTAACTGACGGGCGATTTTGGGAGACGTGAAAAAAATGCCTTCAGAACTATTGGTAAATCAAGAGTTTGAAGCGCAGAGTTTCAACACCCCTCCCAGCTAGAGGCGGGTTGAAAAAGTTGAAAAAATATATACCATCTTATTCGTAAATTAGCTTTTTCTCGGTATTAGCATTACTTTAAAAGCTTTATCGACTTTTTGTGACTGGTTCTCAATTTCGGTGCCAAGCTGACAGTTTTTAGGTGGGTTGAAAGGATAGAGCAACAGATTCTTTATTTGGAAGGACTGATCTCTGGCTCTATTTAATGAATAATTAATCCAATTATCAGTTACATCCACAAGAATAATACTGTCATACTTATAAAGATATAGCAGTATATAGATGTGACACCTAATATCTTAACAGTGACATCAATTAGTTAATGTACAAAAGTGGGTGACGAGGGATTTGAACCCGCAACCAATAGATTAAGAGTCTACTGCTCTACCGTTGAGCTAGTCACCCGCACGAATAACAATGATAGCAGACTTCTGACCATTTAGCCAGTGCTGCGCCCAAAAAACTAATTAAAGCGGGAATCTGATGGTGAAGGTGGTTTGACCGACTCCACTCTCTACATAAATTGAGCCGCCTAAATGTCTGACCATTTTCTGCACTAATGCCAATTCCAGTCCAGTGCCGCTATGTTTCCAAGGATCATGTTTGGAAAGGTGATAGAAAGGCTCAAATATCCGTGACAGCTCGTTGCTGGTAAGCTCTAGCCCAGAATTACTAATATTAAGCTCTACTGCGTCCTCTGTCAGGTGAGCAGAGACTGTGACAGACTCACCTGCTGGGGTATATTTGCAGACATGGTTGAGTAGTTCGGTGATAATCCTCTCCATATCTGTGATATCTGTCTCTATAAGCGGGAGTGCGGGATCAACACTCAGGTTTAACTGCTGTCGCTGGCAAGTGGTGAGGTCTCGAAAAGACTCGACAATGGGGTTAAGCCAGCTTTGTAAGTCAATGGCAATCAAAGTTGGGGGATCGGGTTCGGCTTCTAGATATGTGAGTGTGAGTAGGTCGTTAATTAACTTGCTTTCTCGCGCACACTCGTTATGCAGAATCTGCAAGAGTTGTGGAACTATTTCTATCTCTAATATTTCTGCTGGTGTGAGGACACTTTCGAGGGTTTGGACTGCAAGGCTGATGCTAGTTATTGGTGTCCGCAGTTCTTGAGACAGGTTTCTGAGAAATTGGTTTTTGAGCCGATCGCATTTTTCTAATTCTTTGACCTGTGCCTGGTTTTGTTTGTAAAGCTGGGCTTGACGAATAGCGATCGCACATTCATTTGCAACCTGCTGCACTAACTCGATTTCAAATTCATCAAATGCCTCTTGTGTCGGTCTTGTCAACCAAATGTTTCCCAAAATCCCTTGAGTATCGAAAATTGGACAAGCCATCTGGGACATAACCAACAACTTTGGTTGCCATCCAGGGACAATTTCCAAAAATTGCAATGGTTGTTTTTGCAACAGTGGCTGATAAACTTCAAGACGGTCTGCAATCTGTCTGGTCAATCCTTGACACCGAGGGAGGTTAATGCTGTGCTCGTAGGTAATGGTAACTAGAGTTTGACAGGTACTATAAAGTTCGATTTGGCAACGGTCAAGGTTGAGTAACTCTGCTAATTCCTGAGTTACTGTCTGCAACACCTGAGTTTCATCCAGACTGTCGCGGATTTGTTCTGTCATGCGTCGCACCAAGGCTTGAAAGTTTCGCACCTGCTGCAACTGATTTTTTTGTTTCTGTTTTTGCAACTCCAACTTTGCTTGGAGATCCTTGATTTGCTGACGAAGTTCTGCCTGTTGGGCAGCAATGCCGATTTGAGTTGCCAACTGAAGAGTCAAGTCCGTTTCTGTTTGCTGCCATTGACGCGATTGGTGGCAATGCTGGGCAATCAATAGCCCCCACATATCTTGCTCTTTGAAAATCGGCACGGCTAGATTGGCTCTCACCTGCAAAGATGCCAGAAAATCTATATGGCAAGGATGCAACCCAGCTGCATAAATATCTTCGACAACTTGAATGCAACCTCGCGCGTAGTGTTCTGGATGTTTGCCACTGAAGCAGGGATCAGTAATATTTTTTCCCAACAGGGGATCAGTCACAGTTGATTCGGCAATGATTACCCCACTGCCATCAGCCTCAAAGCGATAAATGAGGACGCGATCGCAATTCAAAAATTGCCGCAGTTCTATTGTTGTCTGATGCAGAATTGTCTCAAATTCTACAGATTGGTGAATTCGTCCAGCGATCGCTTCTAGCAGTTGTTCCCGTTCAACCTGGAGTCCAACTGCTTGTTCTGCTTGCTTGGTAGGAGTAATATTTCTACTAGTACCAATCAGTCGATAAATCCTGGAGTTAGCATCTCTTAACGGCGTGAGAGTCGTACTCCACCAAGTCTGAACCCCCTGGAATTGCAAACATTGTTCGTAAGAAATAGTTTTGCCGAATAGCACACATTCAGCATAATGCTGACGCACCTTAGCAGCATCGTTGGGGGAGAGAATATCCTCTGGTTTTTTACCCCGGAGATCATCTGAGCGAATGCCTATCCACTGCTCATGAGTGGGATTAAGTGCCACATATCGAAAATCTCCGTCCTCCAGAACATCAACTACAAATATTGATGCTTGCACAGAATCGTACATGCTCAGTAGAAATTGCTCACTACTACTTTTATCATCTACTTCTGTGCCGAAGAGAATCTGAGGTGGTGATAATTTTGTCAACTCCATAGTTGATTCCGTTGGATTTATATTCATGCGAGAGTCCCTGTCTGGTATTACTGACTCTTCTAGGCGCTCTCTTGTCGTTACGCTTGTAGTAGATGCACTTTAGCGCCTATAGCAAAGTATTGTCAGCTGTTGCTCATCGAAATTTGAATCTTTCTCTACTTCTTGTCAGAAATCTAGGAAAGCTAATGAAAGTCAGCTTAACAAATCCTGCTTTTTGAAGGCGAAAATACATTTGCAGGTTAGGGCAAACTTTAACAGTTTTTAAAGATTATTGCATATATCTAAGTGCAAACTTCAGTATACATCAATTAAATTTACAATTCTTAATATAGGGAATAGGGAGTGGGAGAACTCACAATCGCAACTTATGAGCATTTATTCCGGTGAGGATACCAACCAGCAGCCAAGTGATGGCTAATCCCATGACTTCGCCTAAGAATAACTGCATCAAACGATGTAAAATCATCCCGACAGCAGAACCCACGGGGACAGCAACAGCCCAACTCGCCGAAGAGACAAATATCCATCGCCACGCGTTATGCTGGGGAATTGCCAATGATTGTGCCAATCCAATGCCCAAGCCGCCAAGCGCCCCATAAACCGCCCCAGACAGGATTCTCAGGGGAAGAATCTGAGTGCTAGGTACTATCCAACCCACCGCACCAATACTAATCGCGGTGATAATACTCCAACCCAAAAGACTTGACAAAATCCACCTGATACAATAAATAGGTTCTTTGAGAAGACAACCTTGAGGAATTGCGATCGCAAATCCGCCGATAGCCGCCTCTACTACCCCAATATCAGGTTTATCGCCGACTTCGATAAACAGTAAACTCAATAAAAAACCGCCAAAAGTAGCGAAAGTCCAGAGCAGTATAAAGCTAAATCTAGTATTTTCCGGCGCGAATGGCATCAAAGTTTCTTTGGTTTTAATAGTCTGACAGTTTTAGCATTAAACAGATCAAAAAAAGCTTTGCGTCGCTGTTGGGGCGATTCGGGTACAATGTAACCCCAGAGACTCTCCCAGTAAAAAAAGGAGATCCCGTCAAAATTGCGATCGCGCACCACCTGAACTTGTTCTGTAATTTGTGCCATTTTCACCGGATTACGCACCGTTCCCGTTGATATCCCAATACCTACAGGAATTAGACTTTGAGCCAATTTTATCGATGATTGTTCCAGTTGAGCGATAAAAGAGTTTTTGTCATTTCGATATACCTGTAAAATTAACTCATTAACTAAACCTTTTTTTACCCAATTTTCCCAATCTTGCAAATAGTATTTGTAGGCAAAAGCTTGATAGTTAGGAGACAAAGATATTCTAACTTGGGGTTTTACTGCCTTGACAGCTTGATAGATTTCTGCCATAAAATCAGTAATTTTGTCTGCCCGCCACCGCATCCACTCTGGGTTAAAAGGATCAGTTGGGGGACTTTTGCCTTGATGCTCTTGCTGGTAGAGTTCAATAGTGAAGCGATCGTAGCCAAACTGTACCGGCATCCCAAAATGATCGTCAAGCTGAATACCATCCACATCGTAATCTTTGACTACTTCCAAAATTAGCCCTTGGATAAATTCTTGAACTTGCGGATGTAAGGGATTCAACCAAGCCACCTTACTTACCAAAACATTATCGATTTCTTCTGGTGGAGCATCTTGGGTAGACTTTATACCTTCTTGCCCAATTGTCAACCAGTCAGGATAACGCTTTGCTAATTGTGAATAATGTGGCGTCATAAACCCGTATTCAAACCAGGGGATCACTCTCAAATCTTTATTTTTTGCAAGTGTTACTATTTTTGCTAAAACATCCTGTCCACCGTGCATGAAGTTGAGCAAAGGTTGAGTTTCCGAACCTGTAGTCATTTTAGCTACAGCACTCTTATAAAAAGTATGTCCTCGGTTCCAAACTACAGGATAAATTGTATTAAAGTTGAGAGTCGATAATTGGTTTATAGCACGGTTAACACCCCAAGGAAAAAATAGTACACCACTCGCAACATTAGTGAGCCAAACGCCACGGATTTCTGTAGTTAATGGACTTATATTTTGGGAATAAACTGGCACTGAAGAGACTGAAGAGAGCGAAAAAACTGTTAAGGTGGCTACTAATCCCAAACACAGTAAGTAAGAAACACAACGGCGAGCAACCCGATTCATTTGTAAGCTTAACCTAGTGCGATCGGAATATATATAACTACAAAATAAAGTTGTAATCCTCCGGATGATGTAAAGAAATGATGATTCAGAATTCACGAGTCAGAACTCAGAACTCAGAATAGTTGAAATAATATAGAGCCAATTTTGGTTATGAATATACTTAAGATACCAAAACCTGATAAATTATGACTCCTAACTCTTAATTTTTGTACAGACGCGATTAATCGCGTCTCCTGACTTCTTTTTTCTTAAAATCTTTCCACACCTTCAAATTGCTTGAGTGCCGATGCATTTGCTGCTTCACCACAAGTTCGTGGTGTGGGGAATATCTTCTCAGGATTTGCTAACCCTTTAGGATTAAAAACTTGCCGTACCCATTGCATAGTTTCTAAATCAACTTGGCTAAACATCTGTGGCATATAGCACTTTTTCTCTGCACCGATGCCATGTTCACCCGAAATACTACCACCAACTTGCACACAAAGTTTAAGAATTTTTCCACCCATTTCTTCTACTTGTTCTAATGCTCCATGCACAGAATTATCATAAAGAATTAGTGGATGAAGATTGCCATCGCCAGCATGAAATACATTGGCAACCCGATAACCGTATTGTTCACTTAAAGTCTTAATTTCATGCAGAACATAAGGCAACTGAGTCCGAGGAATTACACCATCTTGTACATAATAATCTGGGCTTAAATGCCCAGCCGCAGCAAAAGCAGCTTTGCGTCCTTTCCATAATTTCAATCTGGTTTCTGGGTCAGTAGCAGAAGTGACATTTCGTGCCCCATTCTTTTTACAAATTTCAATAACTCGCTGCTTATTTCCTGCAACTTCCACTTCTAAACCATCAATTTCTATTAGCAAAATGGCAGTAGCATCGCGGGGATAACAATTAGTTGCTACAACGTCTTCAACAGCATTGATGCTGAAGTTATCCATCATTTCCATACCACCAGGAATAATCCCGGCGCTGATGATGTCAGAAACAGTTGCTCCCGCAGCTTCAATGCTAGTAAAATCTGCCAACAGTACACAAATTGATTCTGCACTTTTAAGAATTCGCAAAGTAATTTCTGTAGCAATTCCTAAAGTACCTTCGGAACCAACAAACACACCTGTTAAATCATAACCAGGCATTTCTGGGATTTGTCCGCCTGTATCGATAATTTCCCCTTCTGGCGTGACAATTTTTAATCCTAAAACGTGGTTGGTAGTAACACCGTATTTGAGACAATGTACGCCACCAGAGTTTTCGGCAATATTGCCCCCAATAGAGCAGATAATTTGGCTAGAAGGGTCAGGAGCGTAGTAAAAACCAGCACCACTAACAGCCTGCGTTACCCAACTATTAATCACCCCTGGTTGTACAACTGTCCGTTGATTTTCTAAATCAATGCTGAGGATTTGCCGCATTAATGAGGTAACAATTAAAACTGAGTCTTCTAATGGTAAAGCGCCGCCAGATAGACCAGTACCAGAACCGCGTGCTATGAAGGGGATAGAATACTGGTTGCATATTTTCACAATTTGGGCAACTTGTTCTGTAGTTCTGGGTAAAACCACCACAGCCGGACGTTGACGATAGCCAGTTAAACCATCGCATTCATAGGTAATGAGTTCTTCGCGGCGTTGCACCACACCATTTTTACCAAGGACAGCCTCGAATGCTTTGAGAATAGGTTTCCAGTTGCGTTGTTTTTTATCTTGGGTAAGCATAGTTTTTTAAAGTTTAAGGTAGATGTTTACAGATTGGTTAAAATTGCAATTACTTCCTCAGATGAATTTAAAGCCATTAACGTAATACCAGCCAATCCAGGAAATTTATCTACATAATCTGCTTGATTGCGATAAAGTCGTAACTTTACTAATTCTTTTGCTAACAATTGACGCTGTGGTTCGGAACTAATATCAAATTGGTCACTGACATACTTGTGAGCATTACCTGTTGTCGGAATTGAATGCCCTTGTTGATCGCGCAGGTAGTTTCGTGCTTCGATAAAAGCTGCATAGTACGCTCGACTGATGGCCGCACGAAACTTAGCTTCTTGATTGGCAGAAGTAGTTGCAGCACCTGCTAGCTCTTTAGCTACTTTAAGATACTCAGACCAATCAAAATTCATCTGGATATTCTAAAAGCGTAATTAACTGACTTCGTACCTCGTGTGTTGTATTATTTAACCACCAATCCAGATCCATTTGTTTTTGTCTTGTGATCGCATCATCAGGATCAAGCTTCATCAGAATAGATAATATCAGTAGCACGTAGTCGATGATTTCTGGATCTGGAACAACTTCCAGAAATAGCTGAGAGTCAGGGAAGTAGTGGCGAATTTTCTCAGGTGCTTCTAGCAGCACGGGAATGAGAAACGGATGTTTATCCAGAAATTCTAAAACTTCGGTGCGCTCTCGGAAGGTATATAACTGCTCAAGGGTTTCGATATTGGCGGGAGAAATGCTAACTGCGGTGTCTGTCATGGCATTTTACAGGCTGCTGTTGATGGCTGTGTTTACTATTGTTGCAAGAATAGCAGCTAAAGGGGGAGTGAAAGGCGATCGCCTAATTTGAATAAAGCAGATATGATGAGCGAAGTTTAACGCCTTCTTGGTATCGAGCTTCTCATAGACAGGTTGTCTGGAACGGTAATGAAACTTAACATCCTGTTAATTGCTGGCTTATGCTCTTCGGACAAAATTTGCTAAGGCTCTCAGCCCGACGCAGCTTATGCTGTAGTAATTCAGCAGTAAGAAGCATAAACTTGAGTGTTTCCGAGAAATTAATCGACTGGAGATGAACGTGCCGAACAGGAACGACAACGTGCCGAACAGGAACGAGAACGCGCCGAACAAGCAGAACAACGTACCCAATTACTAGCAGATAGACTACGGGCTATGGGCGTAGATCCCGACAATCTCTAGAACACTCACTGTAAAGGCGCAAAGTTTTTTGCGTCTTTGCATAAGTTTATAATTCTCAGGAAATTGTGCAATTTATAAACTCATTTATCCGATGCCAAACCTTTTCTAATAAATTAGGATCATCTGCATCAAACCATTCAATTTGTGGATAGGCTCGAAACCAAGTACGTTGTCGCTTGGCAAATTGTCGCGTATGTAAAATTGTTAATTCTTTCGCTTCATCTAAGGAAATATCCCCAGCCAAATATTGCTTAATTTCTTGATAGCCCAAAGTATTCAACAAAGACAAATCAACGCCATATTTTTGACTAAGATACTCCACCTCAGCAACCAAACCATTTGCTATCATTTGCTCAGTACGCTGTTGAATACGAGCAAGCAACTTTTCAACATCGCAATCTAAACCAATTTGCAAAATCGGATAATTGGGGGGATTCTCCCCTTGCTGTTCTGAAATCGGATATCCAGTAACATAATATACTTCTAAGGCTCTTAAAGTTCGCACTAAATCATTGCCATGAATCTTTTGTGCTGCAACGGGGTCAACTTGTTGTAACATTGCGTAGAGTTGTGGTTGACCGAGAGATTCAAGCTGCGATCGCAATTCAATCTGTGGTGCAACTCTCGGAATTTTCATCCCTTGGACAATTGAACGTATATATAAACCAGTGCCACCAACTAGAAACAGTGGTGTAACCCCAACAGAAGCAATTAAGGCTTGTGTTTGCTGCTGATAGTCTGCTAATGTCATCATATCTGCTGGATCGCAGATATCTATTAAATAATGCGGCACCAATTTTTGTTCAGCCACAGTTGGTTTCGCCGTCCCAATATCAAACTCACGATAAACTTGACGAGAATCAGCACTCAGAATTACAGAACCCAACCGCATCGCCAAAGCCAAAGCTAAACCAGATTTACCCGTTGCCGTCGCCCCACAAATCACAATTAATTTAGTCATTAGTCATTGGTCATTAGTTATTTGTTATGGGGCATTGGGCATTGGGCATTGGGCATTAGACAATGATTAATAGTTCTTCTCCCCCTGCCTCCCTTGCTCCCCCTGCTCCCCATGCCCCTCTTCCACGGCAGTGCAACCCCAGTATAAACTTCTCTAGAAAATGCCCTACAGACGCCAGCAAGGCTTTTGTGTTACAATTTTGGAGTGTTTTTACTTTTATTTGCCTTTAGGCGATTTCAACCCCACGCATCAGGAGAGTTTACATGACGAGCAGTTACAGTGCCGATCAGATTCAAGTTCTGGAAGGTCTGGAAGCCGTCCGCAAAAGACCAGGAATGTACATCGGTACCACTGGGCCGCGAGGACTCCACCATTTAGTTTACGAGGTGGTGGACAATTCAATCGATGAGGCTTTGGCGGGTCATTGCACTCATATAGAGGTGGATATTAACGCTGATGGTTCAGTGACTGTAACAGATGATGGTCGCGGTATTCCCGTCGATACTCACTCGCGCACTGGGAAATCGGCTTTGGAAACCGTGATGACGGTACTGCACGCTGGTGGTAAGTTTGGCGGCGGTGGGTACAAAGTTTCTGGAGGATTACACGGGGTTGGTATTTCTGTTGTTAATGCCCTATCTGAGGTTGTAGAAGTTACAGTTTGGCGAGATAAAAAGGTTCATCTCCAACGCTATGAACGCGGTGTCCCAGTTAGTGAACTGCAAGTCAAGCCTTACAAAGAAGCTAGAACTGGAACTTCTGTCACTTTCAAGCCAGATACCCAAATCTTTACAACTAGCATTGAGTTTGATTACATCACTTTATCAGGTCGCCTACGGGAATTGGCGTATCTGAATGCAGGTGTAAAAATTACCTTTACTGACCACCGTCTAGAACTACTAAAAAGCGATACAGCCAAGGTAGAAACCTACGAGTACAAGGGTGGGATCAAAGAGTACATTGCGTACATGAACCGTGAGAAGCAGCCACTGCATGAAGAAATTATCTATGTACAGGGGGAACGCAATAATGTACAAGTGGAAGTCTCATTGCAATGGTGTACTGATGCTTATACGGATAATGTGCTAGGTTTTGCTAACAATATTCGTACCGTGGATGGTGGTACGCACTTAGAAGGGTTGAAGGCAGTTCTGACTCGGACATTAAATGCGATCGCCCGCAAGCGCAATAAAATTAAAGAGAATGAACCTAACCTCAGTGGTGAACATGTCCGCGAAGGTTTGACTGCGGTAATTTCGGTTAAAGTCCCAGATCCAGAATTTGAAGGACAAACCAAAACCAAACTCGGTAACACTGAAGTTCGAGGGATTGTTGATTCTTTGGTAGGAGAAGTCCTCACCGAGTATCTAGAATTTCATCCTGCGATCGCAGACTCAATTTTAGATAAAGCTATCCAAGCTTTCAAAGCCGCAGAAGCAGCGCGTCATGCGCGGGAATTAGTTCGGCGCAAATCCGTACTGGAATCTTCGCCATTACCTGGTAAATTAGCAGATTGCAGTTCTCGTGATCCCAGCGAATCGGAGATATTCATCGTGGAAGGGGACTCAGCCGGTGGGAGTGCCAAACAAGGACGCGATCGCCGCACTCAAGCTATCTTGCCTCTACGTGGTAAAATTCTCAACATTGAAAAAACCGACGATGCCAAAATTTATAAAAATAACGAAGTTCAAGCGTTAATTACAGCACTCGGTTTAGGTGTCAAAGGTGATGAATTCGATTCCACTCAACTGCGTTATCATCGGATAGTCATCATGACGGATGCTGACGTAGATGGGGCGCACATCCGGACTTTGTTGTTAACATTCTTCTATCGATATCAGCGAGCGCTCATCGAACAAGGCTTTATTTATATTGCTTGTCCTCCACTGTTTAAAGTAGAACGGGGACGTAATCATGAGTACTGCTATAGCGATCGCGAAAAAGATCAAGCAATTGCTAAATTCCCTGCTAACGCTAACTACACCATCCAACGCTTCAAAGGTTTGGGTGAAATGATGCCACAACAACTCTGGGACACCACAATGAACCCAGAAACCCGCAAAATGAAGCAAGTCGAAATTGAGGACGCTGCTGAAGCCGATCGCATCTTCACAATTTTAATGGGCGATCGCGTCGCACCCAGACGAGAATTCATCGAAACCTATGGTTCTAAACTCAACTTCACCGATTTAGATATCTAATATCGATTCTCTAGCACGACTCCAATAATTTGTGACATTGGTAATGGGTAAAAACGTATTACCCATTACCTTTTTTATATCCAAAACCGCTATAAAAACTATCTCTTTGGGAGGATGTCAAACTACGAAACATGTAAATCTTCTGTATTAATATTTTTCAGACTACAAACTATGTCGTTAGATAAGTGACTATATCCATAAATTCATTAGATATTGTCAATAATTCCTTATTTAAATGGATTTTAGACAAAGCTATGAAAGTGAGCAAAGGCATAGTAAAAATATTGTTCAATATTATTGGCATAAGTAGCTTGGTTGCTTTATCTGCTTGCGCTCAACCTGTCGAAAGTCCTACAGTAACTGTTCCTCCCGTCACGCCAACTCCTACTGCCACCATTGCCACCCAAAATTTAGCAGAACTGGCAAAGTCAGCAGCCAGCCAGGGACAGTTTCAAACCCTCATCCGAGCAGTGCAAGCCGCAGGCTTAACTCAACAGCTTTCTGCACCAGGGCCTTACACAATATTTGCACCTACTGATGCTGCTTTCTCTGCTTTACCAAAAACTACTTTAGACCAACTCTTACAGCCAGCAAACAAACAACAATTAGTCAAGCTTCTGGCATACCACGTTATACCTGGGGGAATTACCTCCCAGCAATTGACATCTGGACAAGTTAAAACAGTTGAGGGTAGTCCTGTTCAAATTACAGTTGATCGTGCCAGCAATTCAATCACAGTCAACAACGCTAAAGTGACTCAGCCAGACATCCCAGCTAGCAACGGCATTGTTCATATAGTTGACCAGGTACTTCTGCCACCTAATTTTCCCCCAAATCTAAAAACCGCCCCAACACCACGGTAATTCAAGCATTGCTTACAATTTCCAGTTTTCGGTAGGGGTGGCTTTTAAACCTACCTCTAGCGAAAACTAGACGCTAACAATCGATTAAAAAAATTAGGTTGCTTTACCACGCAAGTGGTAGGTAAATGCGACATAACCATAAAAATTCTAAATTTTTCAGTTAGCAGACAACCATATAATTTGCTGATTGTCAATATTTTACAAAAATTCAATCTTCTGGTGTTAGCTAAACTACCAACTTTATGGAAGTTTAGTTAAGATGATACTCTTTGCACTGACTGGCTGATTTCTTTTGTCCACCAGTTAGAAACACATTTGTTATGCTTTAAGAAAATAACTGAATCTCATCTATCAAACAGCAATTAATAAGTATTTTGAGGATTTCTCATAATAAGATGACAAAAAATTACTTAAACATAAGTATTGAAGTTTACAGATTACTTACGTAAATCAAGTTTGTAACCAAATCATCTAGGCAATCTTCTAGGTTCTCTTTATTCGAGGTAATGCTTACTGGAAGCGGACACCATCTGGCAGTAAACTTGTTAATATCTTCATGTACTGCCGCAGGGATCGCTATTGTATCGGATGTATCTAATGAACTTTTGCCTTAAATAAAACTATATTGGCGAGTTCGCAGGACAAATTCTTTTTGTATTGATTAAAATATCCTTGTATACAATAAGAAAAGTTTGTCAAGTTTCATAGGGCTGAAATCGCCACAGTGCGCTAACGTGTGAATAAGGCCAAATTAGTTAAACCTAAATTGATCTGCTATCAGGTCGATCTGCCACAGCCTCAACTCCTAAGTTAAGGTAATTAGTACGCAGAAGGTTAACTGCTTTAAGGCAAACACCATTACCCTTGTTGTATTTACCCAAGGTCAAGAACCGCTTTAGTCTAAGGAATGCGTAATTTGTGAAGGAAATGTAAAAATGGGTAGATTAAGACCAATCCTCTGAGTTAACATAAAATTCACTCTTCCTAAGTAATGAATGTTGTGTAAAATACATGAAATTCAGCAAAAGCAAACGTACTTACTTCGTAATGTAATAAGAGGGTCACTGCAATTCCGAAAAGTGGAGAAAAATTTAAGAGTATAACTCCCGTTTTTAATGTCTTTTTGGTAATAGTGGCTAATAATTGCTTTAGAAGTTCATGATTAATACACAAAAAGAGTGCAATTTCTGTGAAACAGGCTACAATCGGAAGAGTCTTTCTAGGAAAATCTGCCAACAGTCTGAACTCATTAGTATAGAGTGGCAAATTTTTTGGTAAAGGCGAGTCTTTTTTTTGATCAGTTAGTTGAAAGCAGTGTGTGATAGCAACACACATAACATTTACTAAGATGAGCAAGTCACTTTTAGTAATCGCTTAAACTAAAGTAAAAAACCTCCGAAAATATCTTTGGCAAATCGCCAAAAAGTTTATTTTCGGTTGATGAATAGCTCGTTTAAAAGAGCAGTAAACACATCTTGAGTAATTGATTCTGCAAGGAGCATGAGGAACGCGGCATGAACCAGGCTAACAACGTACTCGAAAGCATATATCAGCCTGACCTAGAAATAATGAATCAGCCTGAGCTCGAGTTAGAAGAACTCTTAATAGACGATGAAGAGGACTTGCTGATCATCGATGAAGGTGACGAGGAATTTTTAGAGCCTCAGTCTGATGAGGACGACGCAAAGTCTGGAAAAGCCGCTAAATCGCGTCGTCGGACACAAAGCAAGAAGAAGCACTATACCGAAGATTCAATTCGGCTTTACTTGCAAGAAATTGGTAGAATTCGGCTGTTGCGGGCAGACGAAGAAATTGAATTGGCGCGGAAAATCGCTGATTTGCTGGAATTAGAGAGAGTGCGGGAAAGACTCTGTGAACAGTTAGATCGCGATCCTAGAGATAGTGAATGGGCAGAAGCAGTACAACTACCTTTGCCGGCTTTTCGTTATCGGCTCCATGTTGGCCGTAGGGCGAAAGACAAGATGGTGCAATCTAACCTCCGTCTTGTAGTTTCAATTGCCAAGAAGTACATGAATCGTGGTTTGTCGTTCCAAGACTTAATTCAGGAAGGCAGTCTCGGTTTGATTCGTGCCGCCGAAAAGTTTGACCACGAAAAAGGTTATAAGTTTTCTACATACGCTACCTGGTGGATTCGTCAAGCAATTACCCGCGCGATCGCAGACCAATCCCGCACAATTCGGCTTCCAGTTCACCTTTACGAAACCATCTCTCGGATTAAGAAAACTACCAAGTTACTGTCTCAAGAAATGGGTCGCAAACCCACTGAAGAAGAAATCGCCACTCGCATGGAAATGACCATTGAGAAGTTGCGGTTCATTGCTAAATCTGCCCAGTTACCCATTTCATTAGAAACACCCATTGGTAAAGAAGAAGATTCTCGATTGGGCGATTTTATTGAATCCGATGGTGAAACCCCAGAAGACCAAGTTTCCAAAAATCTTCTGCGCGAAGACCTTGAAAAAGTCCTCGATAGTCTAAGTCCTCGTGAACGCGATGTTCTCAGACTGCGTTACGGCTTGGATGACGGTCGGATGAAGACTCTTGAAGAAATCGGACAGATTTTCAACGTCACCCGCGAACGCATTCGTCAAATTGAAGCGAAAGCACTCCGCAAGTTACGCCACCCAAATCGTAACAGTGTTCTCAAAGAGTATATTCGGTAGTCATTAGTCATTAGTCATTGGTCATTAGTGAATAAAATGACAACTGACAAATAACAAAACAAATAAAAAACCTGGTAGTGAATTAGCACTCCAGGTCTTTTTATTTATAGGTCATCTTGGATATTAAAACTTATAGGATGCCCCAAAAGTGTAGAAAGCCTTGACCAGAAAAAAGCTCAACCAAAACGGCTGCCAAAAAGCCGATCATTGCCAAGCGACCGTTCCAAATTTCTGCTTGTGGAGTAAAGCCCCAACGCCAAGCGTTGCGATCTTCAATTACAGGAGTAGTTACTTTTGTTGTAGTTGCATTTGTCATGATTCAAACTCCAAGCTTAATTTTTAAGGTTTATTTCCTTATGTAAACTAATATAACAAATATTTTAATAAAAGCAACATGTTTTATACTTTTGTTTCCATAGCTTGACATGAACAATAGGAATTAATAGTAGCTAAAACATCTATCTTTGGATACAACTATAGGACTTCTAGCATTTCACGAAAATCTTGATACATATAGATTTTCCGTATGAGCGCACAGCTGTGCGCCCCTACCAAGGTATTTGTATTAACTCAAGACTTTTGGCTGAGTATCTTAATTTATTAATATAAATTCTCAATTATTTTACTATGTAAGTAGTTTTTTCTGCCTACACTCGTTGAATAACAAGAATTTAAATTACAGGTAGATGTGTATTAACTATGGTTTAATTAGTAGCTTTTAGCATTAATTTAAAAATCTAAAGTACAAAATGCTTACAGTTGAAAGTACCTTGTTTACCAGTCTTGTGGGTGAAGAGTTAAGTGGTTAAGACTGCTTTATATCTACGCACTCACTAAAATTATTAATTTAGCTTTGTCATCCAGATAGTTAAGTTAGAGTTATTACAAATAAAACTAATTTATAAGTTTAGGCAATTTTCATTTGATAAATTGATATTTAAACTGTTTGATAGTAGATCAAACAAATTTATGAACAAGCAGCAAACTAATGAGTTTGACAAAATTATCCTTACTGCTTTCATGGTTAGTCTAGCTAGACAATTCACAGATATTCCTTATGCAAAGGAGTTGGCACAATTAATAGAGACGCAAGGGTTGGTAAAGCTATCTCAACCACAAAATCAAGACAAAAGTGTTTTGCTTACCGCACGTATAGAAGCTCGTTATAAAGCCATCAACCAGGTCATAGCTCAATATCAAATCACACAAGTTCTAGAACTAGCATCTGGTTTGTTACCGCGTGGGCTTTTGATGTCTAGCAATCCGAATATAACCTTTATTGAAAGTGATTTGCCTAAGATGATTAGTTGTAAACAGCAACTAATTCAGCAACTAGTGGTAGAACGTCCTAACCTGTATTTTCTAGAAATTGATGCTACTAACCATCCCAGTGAGTTTTGGAAGAGTACTCCTCTACTCAAAGCTGGACAACCAGTCATGATTTTGTGTGAAGGATTGCTGACACATCTGACTTTGTTAGAAAAACAACTTGTGTGTGCCAATGTCCGCGAGATTCTTCACTCTTATGGTGGTGTTTGGATTACTCCTGATTTCATTGATACAGGTAGCTTAGTGCGATCGCAACAAGATGACTCAGATTTACAAAAGCTATTACAAACAGGTACTAACCTTACAGGCAGGTCTTTAGTAAATAATAATTTTGGCACACTCGATCAAGCACGGCAGTTCGTTTATGAACAAGGTTTTCGTGTAACAGAACATAGTATGTTGAACGTAATAGACGAGTTAAGCTGCTTAGAAATTTTGGGTATTGATCCAGAAGTAGTAAGAAGAATGCTTGCTGCTCAATCTGTCTTTGCGCTTACTCTCGATAGTCCCTCAAGCTAAAAACTCACCCGACGGCATTTTTTCGCCAAGATATTTTCGAGTTGCTTCTGCTAGGTTTGTGGTGTCAGAGTCACCTTTAATATCGCCAGCCTCACGCAGGAGTTCAAGACGCAGCCCGATTAGCGCCTCTAAATCCTGCAAGTTGGCTTGTCGCAAGTTGAACATCACCCTAATTTATGATCGCACTTCGGCAACGGTGATAATTTTTTCATCGCGGTTGAGTTGGATGATACTCTCACCTTTAACATCTTTGCCCAATATTGGCACTGTTTCTAGAGATAACCGCACTACCCGCTCCTTATTCGTCACTAAAGCTACCTCGCCAGATGCGATCGCCGCTATAACCATACCAGCTAAGTTGTCAGTTTTGCTGGCAAATTTCAGTGCTTGCGTGCCTAAATCGCCGCGATTAGCCGCTCTTAACTGACTTGCAGGCATTCGCTTGGCATATCCTTCTTGAGTGACTAGGAGTAGCTGGTCATCTTTCCCGATAGTGACACAGCCAACCATCTGCTGATTTTTCAATAACCGAAATGCTTGTAAACCCATCGCTGTGCGTCCCATGATCGGTAATTGTTCATCATTGACTGCAAAGCGCAACAGTCGCCCACCGGAACTAGCTAAAATCAGATGTTCGCCTGGTTTGGTGAACTGGGTAAATGACAATTCATCATCGTCTTTGAGCTTCAAAATTGTAATTCCGCGCCGAGTTAAGTTAGTAAATTCTCCCAGAGACAGCCGCTTAATCCGTCCCTCTTTTGTTAAAAGAATCATCTGCTTAGTTTCGAGATTTTCCGGCAGTAAAAAGCGGCTGACCACAGCTTCTTGAGCACCTTGAGCAGTATTACTGAGCATGGTAATCAAAGGTTTTCCTCGTGGGGAACGTCCAGTGGTTGGGGGAATTTCTCCCACCTTCACAGGATAGACTTTGCCGCCACCAGTTAGGATTAGCAAGTCTTTTTCTGTGTCAGTTAAAACAGTTTGGATAATGAAGTCATTATCATGCAGACCATTTTCACCTTTTGACTTTTTCCCAGATGGCTGGGTACGGCGCACATAACCCCGTTGGGTAAATTCTAAAACCGCTTCCTCTGCTGGCTGTTCTAATTTTGGATTTTGGATGGTGGATTTGGGATTGTCTTCATCATTTTCTGATCCTCTGTTCTTCTGCTCCTCTGCCCTAGACTTTTGCTCCTCTCCAATTTTTGTCCGCCGGGGATCGTTGTACTTGCGCTTGAGCGATCGCAAATCTTTTTTCAGTGCCTTGAGTAATTCTCGGCGATCGCTTAGTAATAGCTCCAACAATCTAATTTGTTCACTTATCTGCTCAAATTCTTGCTGCAAATTTTGCTGTTCTAAACTGGTGAGGCGACGCAACGGCATAGCCAAAATTGCATCTCCTTGTGCCTCACTCAAATCTAGTCGGCTACAAAGGTTTATTTTTGCTGTACTGCCATCGGGAGCTTGCCGCAAAATTTCAATTACCCGATCCAAATTAGATAGTGCTTTGAGTAAACCTTCCAGCAAATGCACACGACTTTGGGCTTTCTCCAACTCGTAATTGTAGCGACGGTTCAGCGTCTCTTCTCGGAAACTCAAAAACTCCTGCAACAGTTGACGCAAACTTAACTGGCGGGGTTGTCCATTCACTATTGCTAGGAGAATTGCCCCAAAAGTCATTTGCAAAGCAGTTTGATGATACAAATGCTGGAGAACTTCTTGGGGATTGGTATCGCGTTTGAGTTCAATTACCACCCGCATCCCTTCGCGATCGCTTTCATCTCGAAGATCAGAAATTCCTTGCAAACGTCCTTGATTTACTAAGTCCGCTACCTTCTCAATCCAGGCAGCCTTATTCACTTGATAAGGCAACTCTGTAATGATAATTGCCGTCCGTCGCTTGCTTCCCCTTGTGGCTGGAATTTCCTCCAGAGTCGCAATTCCCCGCAGCAGAATCCCACCTTTGCCTGTGGTATATGCTTCTCGAATTCCAGCCTCACCAATTATTTCTCCACCAGTGGGAAAGTCTGGCCCTGGAATTAACTCAAATAATTTTTCATCTGGCAAATCTGGGTTGTCGATTAAGGCAATTAACCCATCGACCACTTCCCCCAAGTTGTGGGGTGGAACATTCGTCGCCATTCCTACAGCAATACCAGAACAGCCATTGAGCAACAGAAACGGCAACTGAGCAGGTAATACTGTTGGTTCTTGCTGGGAATTATCGAAGTTACCGACAAATTCCACAGTTTCTTCGCCAATTTCTGTCAGCATTCCCTCATGGCTGATGGGTGCGAGGCGCGTTTCTGTGTAACGCATTGCTGCTGGCGGGTCATTATCGACACTGCCAAAGTTACCGTGTCCTGCCAGCAAAGGATAGCGGCTAGAAAAATCCTGTACCAGCCTGACTAAAGCATCGTAAACTGATTGGTCACCGTGAGGATGGTATTTACCCAACACATCACCCACTACACGGGCACATTTTCGATAGGGTCTATCTGGTACTAAACCGAGTTCGTGCATGGCATATAAAATGCGGCGATGCACTGGTTTTAAGCCATCACGCACGTCTGGTAGCGCTCGCCCGACAATCACGCTCATGGCATATTCTAGATAAGACCGTTGCATCTCGGTATGCAGGGCTGTTGGAATTACCTGTCCCGTTGCGAGAAGGTTTAACTGTTTTGCCATGAGTTTTTTCCCTGAAATTTAACTACACTAAAGCCGTCGGAACTCAATATTGCAGCAACCACAGCATAACGGATGAAATGGGATTCCTAACAAAATATTGATAGTCATAAAAGAAAAAGCAGTAGTATCATCCTTGATGACACTATGTACATTGACTATTAAAAAGGAAACAGATAGCTGGTAGCTGTTTTAATGGAATGATAATTTGCTGCAACTTAATTTGTATAGACTCCATAGCCAGGATACTTGCCATGACTGCATTTTCTCATTTTAAATTTTGAATTGCCTAATCGCCTTACCTCTACCTCTATTACTAAAAATCTCATGAAAACTGTTTTAATTGTCGAAGACGATCTAATTAATGCTCGTGTTTTTTCCAAAATTTTGTCCAAGCGTGGCGGCTTGGGTGTAAAACACACTGAAAATGTTGAAGAAGTAATAAAAATTGCCCAATCAGGAGAAGCCGACCTGATTTTGATGGATGTTTCTCTGTCTAGAAGCGTTTATCAAGGTAAATCTGTTGATGGAATCAAAATTACACAAATGTTAAAATCTGATCCCAAAACAGCAAACTTACCCGTTATTTTGGTGACGGCACATGCTATGGAAGGCGATCGCGAAAACTTTCTCAAGCAAAGCGGCGCTGATGGTTACATTTCTAAGCCAGTTGTTGACCATCAACAGTTTGTTGACCAAATCATCGCACTTCTACCCACAGATGACCACTGAGAATTGACAACTAATTTCAGGAATACTCGCCCGCAAAGGTTTTTGGGCGACTAGTTCCTGTATTTAGTCAGTTTAGTATAGATGTACTACGAAAAGGTACTGTTAGGCAAGTGGTAATAAGAGAGTTAGGAGTTAGGAGTTATGAGTGAGGAGTTAAATCAGTGAACAGGGAACAGTAAACAGTGATCGCGGTTTAAGTCAGGGATTTGACACTTCGGCAGAGCTACGTGACCACCCCGACTGAAACACACCACTTCCTAGTTGTGGGGACTCTGACTCCCAATGGACAAATTAACTGATAACTGATAACTGTTGAAATATTTAACTTCCAACTCCTAACTCCTAACTCCTAACTTTTAACTCCTAACTTCTATTGAGTAGGCTGTTGTTCAGGGGCTGATGATGAATTTTCTCGTTGCTGTAGTGCTGCTTGAATACGGGGTAATTCTAAGAATTTTTTCGTATCAGACAGTAGGCGATCGCCCCAGAGATTTTCTTTGAGAAAATTCAAACTACCATAGCGTTGATCGATGCGGAGTGCGGCTTCCCCGAAGGTTAATCCTTGCTGGTGATCGCCTTTGGTATACAGTGCCACTGCTAAGGCCAATAAAGGCTCTGCGGCTTGCTTATCAAGGGTTACAGCAGATTGCCATTGCTTAATCGCTTCGGAGATATTACCCTGTTCGTAGTTGATTAAGCCAATATTATTGATCGCCGGCCAGAATTTTTTATCGTGGGAGACGGCTTTATCGTACTGCGCGATCGCATCTGGCAATCGACCTAGCAGATAGTAAGCATTACCCAAATTAAACAAACCCTCTGGATCATTGGGTTTTAACTTCAAACCGTCTTGGTAATTGACAATAGCTGCTTGGTAATTTTTCTGCTGAAAATTAGCTGAACCCAAAGCAAACAAAATATCACCATTTTTCGGGTTGAGAGATTGCGCTTTTTTCAGGCTAGCGATCGCCCCGTCAAACTCTTTGGTTTGCAGTTGCAATCCACCTAAGAGCAGCCACACTTTATCATTCTTAGGAGCCAGTTGACTAGCCAGCCGCGCTCGTGGCAAAGCTAAATCAACCTGTTGAAACTGAGCCAGTTGAGCCGCCTCTTGCGCCAAGGTCAACCCCTGCTTCTCTAACTTTGTCCCATCTAGTTGCAATGTATGGGGTATTAATGCCTGCGCGTTAGCGGCTTTTGGCATACTCCATAAACTACAGACCATTAGAAAAGAAATCAAACGAACATGTTTAGGCACATTACCGCCTTTAAGCCACTAATCAAAGAATCTTTCAGCTAGCTTAAACGATCTCTGCTGTTGACGGTAGCAAAATCTTGCATCATTAGGATTAATTAGGGAGTGGGGAGTAGGGAGTGGGGAGTGGGATGAGGGGAGCAGGGGGAGCAGGGGAGGCAGGGGGAGAAGAATTAAGAACCAATGCCCAGACCAATTCCCCATTCCCCATTCCCCACTCCCCACTCCCTATTAAAAAAACTTATGACTTTGGTCATACATCACTTTGGAATTACTAATGACTTTGGTCATACATTGGTTTGGGCGTTTTAAGCAATAATTAATATGTATGAATTTATACGAAGAGGTAAATATTAAACACCTTCATACTAAAACAGAAACAACTGTCTAAAGATTGCTGAATTCAAACCTCAGCAAAATATAACTTTAAGCAAATAAGGAATCAATTCCATGTTGAAAGCAAACCGAATTTCGATAGTCTTAGCTGCTGCTACCCTAATCGTTGTTCCCACTCTCTTGACTGCGCCTGCAAGTGCCCAGACGAAAGTCTATGTTGTTGGCGATCGCAATCAAGATTGGGATCGCGACGGCAGACGCAACTATAGAGAAGACAGAAATCGAGACAGAAGTAATTGGAACCCCAACGGCAGACCCTATCCTGTAAAAATTAGAAACTCTAGAGAACGGGATAATTGGAACCGTGACAACCGATTCAATAACAGAGTAGTCAGACTTGGTAATGGTGACATCAGATATCCCAATGGAGAAATTATTCCTGCTAGATCCATAGTCAGACTGCGTAATCAAGGTTACTTTAGACTTCCCAACGGGGATATTCTTCTTCCTAATCAGGAAATTGTTCCTGCTGGGAGATTAGTTAGAGTGCATGATGATTACTTCAGACTTCCTAGTGGATTAGTACTGCAAATAAACCTTTAAAACACGTAAGAATTCAGCACCCAGGAGTCAGGAGCCAGAATTTATCAAGAATCTAGAATGATTGGTATATTTATTCATAAAATGCTCTTTTGATTCTTTAACTATTCTGACTCCTGAATTCTGACTAAAATACTAAAAACTCAAAATCATTGTTGGTATAGGGCTACCAGGCTATATTAGCCGTGAATAACTAGCTCGGTAGCCGTTCTTTTTAAACGAAATTATATGAAAATTGATACACCAAAGGACGTAGATTCACCAGTTTTGATTCCAGAAGTAAAGAAAAAAAAGGGGAAACGTAATTGGCTCTCTTGGCTAATTGCTCTTTGCCTTTTGGGTGGAATTGGTTATGCCGTTTATTACCAAGTAACGGTTGCTCCCCGTCAAGAAGCTAGACGTCGGGTGCTGACAAAACCTGTAGAAAGGCAGAGTTTAACAATCACAGTTTCAGCAAATGGAACGGTGAAGCCTGAGCGGTCAATCAACCTCAGCCCAAAAAATTCCGGTATCCTGAAAAGCCTGCTGGTGAAGGAAGGGGATATCGTCAAACAGGGACAGATTGTTGCTTACATGGATGATTCCAACTTGCGGGGGCAACTCACCTCTGCTCAAGGACAACTGGCCCAAGCCGAGGCGAATCTGCAAAAGGCGATCGCAGGTAATCGCCCTCAAGATATTGGTCAAGCACAGGGAGCATTAGACGAAGCCGAAGCGAATCTACAAAAAGTACAAGCAGGTAATCGCTCTCAAGATATTGCTGCTTCACAAGCACAGTTACAAAACACTCAAGCGGCTCTAAGAAAAGCAGAAGATAATCTTGTCCGCAATCAACAACTTTACAATGCAGGCGGTATTTCCCTTCAGACTCTCAACCAAAGCCGTGCCGATCGCGACAGCGCCCAAGCTACTGTAAATGCAGCACAACAAGCACTGGCTCTGCAAAAAGCTGGGTCACGTCCAGAAGATATTGAGCAAGCCCAAGCTGTGGTGAAGCAAAGACAGCAAGCTTTGGCACTTCTAAAAGCCGGAACCCGCCAAGAAGATATTGACGCAGCTCGCGCCCAGGTAACATCTGCTCGCGGTTCGTTGCAAAACATCCAAGCCGAAATTAATGACACAATTATTCGCGCACCTTTTAATGGTGTGGTGACAAAGAAGTTTGCTGATCCCGGCGCTTTCGTGACACCTACAACTGCCAGTAGTGAAGTCGCTTCTTCTTCTTCTTCTTCAATCTTGTCTTTAGCTTCAACAAATGAAGTTGTTGCAAATTTAGCGGAAACAAATATTTCCAAAATCCGCCTTGGTCAAAAAGTCTCGATTAAAGCAGATGCCTACCCAGGAAAAACCTTTGAGGGTAAAGTCAGCCAAATTGCTGCCCAAGCAATAGTAGAGCAAAACGTCACCAGTTTTGAAGTGAGGGTATCACTTTCAGACCCTCAAAGGCTATTGCGATCTGGGATGAATGCGGAAGTAGATTTTCAAGTCGGTCAAGTTGAAAATGTTCTAGTAGTGCCAACGGCCTCGGTGGTGCGACAAGAAAATGCCACAGGTGTGTTTGTGGCAGGAAAGAATAACAGACCTGTGTTTACTCCTATTGAAACTGGTGTCAGCGCGAATAACTTTACTGAAGTTAAGTCTGGATTGACAGGAGATGAAAGGGTATTGCTCAGTTTCCCACCAGGAGCGCGTCCGCAATCAACACCAAGAGGAGGAGTTTTCCCTGGTCTAGGTGGTGGTGGAGGCGGAGGAAGAGGAGCCAGTGGCGGCGGAGGTCGTTCAGGCGGTGGTTCCCCTTAAAGTAAGTTTTAAATCAATACGGTTTAGTTAAAAAGAGGCAAGGGAGCAGGGGGAATGGAACTGAAAGGGGAGTAAAAAGGCTCAACTGTCGAGTAAAAAGGCTCAACTGTCGAGTAAAAAGGCTCAACTGTCGAGTAAAAAGGCTCAACTGTCGAGTAAAAAGGCTCAACTGTCGAGTAAAAAGGCTCAACTGCCGAGCAAAAAGGCTCAACTGTCGAGTAAAAAGGCTCAACTGTCGAGTAAAAAGGCTCAACTGTCGAGTAAAAAGGCTCAACTGCCGAGTAAAAAGGTTCAACTGTCGAGTAAAAAGGCTCAACTGCCAAGTAAAAAGGTAAAAAGGCTCAACTTTTTTAACGTAGACGCGAAGCGGCTTGCCGCAGGCTACCGCCAAGGACGCAAAAGAAGAGAAGAAAGAAATGCTGAACTGAATTATATTGAGTTTTAAATAAAACATTATGTTTAAGATATTTAAGGGCTTTTACAAAACTAAGAATACTCGCACAGTACCGTTGCTGGAAATCTTGACAATGGCGGCAGAGACTCTGTGGAGTAACAAATTACGCACAGGTCTAACTATGTTGGGCGTAATTATTGGGATTTCTTCAGTCATTGCCATTACTTCTGTCGGTCAGGGAGTGCAAAAGGGTGTTGAGCAACAGATACAAGCATTGGGTACAGATGTCATCCAAATTTTGGCGGGTGCAGCAAGAAGTGGGAATGTCCGACAAGGAGTAGGTTCTAGCAGCACGTTGACTTGGGAAGATGCAAAAGCGATCGCTACACAAGCACCATCAGCACAGATGGTTTCTGCCTATCTCCAACGCAGCGCTCAAGTTGTATATGCAGGACAGAACACCTCAACAACCATTTATGGCACAGATTTGAACTACCCAGAAATTAGAAATACTCACCCCCAGCAAGGAAGATATTTTACTCAAGAAGAATTAGATACTGCGGCACAGGTAGCTATTCTTGGCCCTACAGTTCAAAAAACACTGTTTGCACAGGGTGTAAATCCTATCGGCGAGAGAATTCGCATTCAGGGAGAGGCTTATGAAGTAATTGGGGTAATGGAACCTAAAGGTTCTCAGGGGCCGATGGATCGAGATGACCAGGTTTTCATTCCTCTAACTACTATGTCGAAGAGACTGGTTGGAAACAATGCCCTTGTAGGCGTTTCTGTAAATGGAATTTTAGTTAAAGGCGCTAATCAGGAACAGTTAGAAGCCGCTCAGTTTCAAGTCACCAATCTTTTACGGCTGCGTCACAACATCTATCCGCCGCAAGCTGATGATTTTCGACTGACCAATCAAGCTGATATTGTTAGTACCTTCACTAGTATTGTGGGTTTATTTACAGTAATGGTAGTAGCGATCGCTGGAATTTCGTTAGTGGTTGGTGGAATCGGTATTGCCAACATTATGCTGGTTTCCGTGGTTGAGCGGACGCGGGAAATCGGGATTCGCAAAGCCGTAGGAGCCACCAATTCTGCAATACTTAATCAATTTTTAACCGAAGCGATCGTGATTTCCATTGTTGGTGGATGTATTGGCATGGTAACTGGTATTTTATTAGCCTTTATAGCTGCAAACACTTTTAAATTTCCCTTTGTAATTTCTTTATTGTCGATTATTGCTGGCTTTGGACTCTCATTGAGCGTTGGCTTAGTGGCTGGCGTAATTCCAGCCCGGAATGCATCTAAATTAGATCCAATTACTGCTTTAAGAAGCGACTAAGTTTAAGAGTGCTGAGTGCTGAGTGCCTAGTTATAAGTTATTTAGTTGTTAATTTTCAATTTGAGTGGTCAGTAGAATGAGTAAAGTTGAGCGTTTTGAAGATTTGATTGCTTGGCAAAAAGCAAGAATTCTAACTAAAGATATTTATCAGGTTACTCAGCAGGGCGCCTTTGCTAGAGATTTTGGATTATCGGGACAAATACAAAGGGCAGCAGTGTCTATCATGTCTAACATTGCTGAGGGTTTTGAAAGAAGTTATTTAGGAGAATTTCATCAGTTTCTTTCCATAGCCAAGTCATCTTGTGCAGAACTGCGTTCTCAACTTTATATAGCCTTGGATGTTGGTTACCTCGATAAAGTCAAATTCAACCAACTTTTAAATCAAGCAGAATAAGTAGGCAAAATTATTGGTGGTCTTCGCATCTCAGTTAGTAAACAAAAACATCAAACAAACTCAGCCTCCACTACTAAATAAACTTTTACTACTCACTACTTAGCACTCACTACTCAGCACTCACTTATGCCAACAATGATCTGGATGGAATCTATTACTAAAACTTACCACTTGGGAGAAGTTAGTGTTCCAATACTTAAGGGAATTGAACTCTCTATTGAAGAAGGTGAATACGTCTCAATTATGGGTGCGTCAGGTTCAGGGAAATCCACACTCATGAATATTTTGGGATGTTTGGATCGTCCGACAACTGGAGACTATATTTTTGAAGGCAGAAACCTGACGACTTTTGATGATGATGAATTAGCCTATATTCGTAACCAAAGGATTGGTTTTGTTTTCCAACAATTTAATTTATTGGCGCGGGCAACAGCGCTAGAAAATGTTATGTTACCAATGGTTTACGCTAACTTGCCTAAGCCAAAACGCCGTCAAAGGGCATTAGATGCCTTAGAAAAGGTAGGACTAGGGGGACGCATATCTAACCGTCCAAGTCAACTATCTGGGGGACAACAACAACGAGTAGCGATCGCTCGTGCTTTGGTCAACCGACCTGCATTAGTTTTGGCAGATGAGCCAACAGGAGCTTTAGATACTGAAACTTCTCATGAGGTAATGAGTTTGCTGACTGAACTTAATGACCAAGGCATCACGATTGTGATTGTCACTCATGAACCAGATATCGCTGCTCAAACTAAAAGAATTATTCGAGTTCAGGATGGCTTGATTGTAGGCTAATTTATTAATATCAGTTTTTTGAGGGGGAATTTAAAATTCCCGTAGATCAATTAAGATGAAAAGTTGTGATTATATCCTCAAAAACTAATTAATAACTACCATCTATTTATGAATTTCAGTTTATTCTTCGTGCATTTTACCTGGCTTACCGTAGCCATAGCTATTCTTTTTCCAAATGCAGCAAGTGCAGCAACTCCCCCAAAACCCCAGAATACCTCAAGCCCTGTAAAGGTTCCTAATTACCTCAACCCCAGTCCCAATCCTTTACAATTTCCTACCAAACCGCAGGAAGTAAGGATTCGGGGAATTGTACCAATCAGTTTGGCACAAGCTTTGGAACTAGCACGACGCAACAATCGAGATTTACAGGTAGCCCTATTACAGCTAGAACGCAGCCGCTCGGCACTACGCGAGTCTCAAGCTGCTTTGTTTCCTACTCTGGGAATTAACAGTAGTGTAACTAATAGGGGTAATGGTTTTAGTAATAATTCATCTCAAAGCAGCACCTCTTTTAGTGGTTCAGCCCAACTGAATTATGACGTTTATACCTCCGGTAATCGACAAGCGACAATCCAAGCTGCCGAAGAACAACTACGTGCGGATCAATTGAATGTCGAAAATCAGTCTTTGACAATTAGTTTGAATACCACAACTCAATACTACAATTTGCAACAAGCAGATGAACAAGTAAGAATTAATCGAGCTGCTGTGGAAAATGCCCAAGCTAGTTTGCGGGATACTCTAGCCAGAGAACAGGCTGGAGTGGGTACGCGGTTTGATGTGTTGCAAGCTCAGGTAAATTTAGCAAACTCTCAACAAGAACTGACTAATGCTATCTCGCAGCAGCAAATTGCCCGTCGTCGGCTTGCCACGTTGTTAAGTTTGTCAGAGTCAGCTGATATTAGTGCCGCAGATCCTGTACAAATAGCCGGTCTTTGGCCCCAGACGGTAGAACAAAGTATTGTCCAAGCGTTTCAAAATCGCCCAGAATTGCAACAGCAATTAGCACAACGTAATCTTTCCGAGCAACAGCGACGACAGGCACTTTCACAGCTAGGGCCGCAAATTAGTTTGGTAGGTAACTACAACCTGTCAGATCGGTTTAATGATGGCGTCAGCATTAGTGATGGCTATTCATTGGGACTTAACGGAAATCTCACTTTATTTGATGCTGGAGCTGCAAGAGCAAGGGCGGCTCAGTCGAGAGCTGATATTGCTCTTGCAGAGACTCAATTTGGTAGCCAGCGCGACCTAATTCGCTTCGATGTAGAACAGTACTATTCTCAATTGCAATCCAATTTAAATAATGTGCAGACTTCTAGTGTGGCTTTAAATCAAGCTAGAGAAGCTCTAAATTTAGCAAGGCTGAGGTTTCAAGCTGGTGTAGGTACTCAAACAGAAGTGATTTCTGCTGAAAATGACCTGACAAGAGCAGAAGGTAATCGAGTCGCAGCTATTTTGGATTACAATCGCGCTCTAGCTAATTTGCAAAGATCGGTCACTTCCAGAGGTTTGCGCTAAAGTCAAATCATTAAAGAAAAGTTTGCTTAGTACTAGAGTTGTTGCGAAATAAGCTAAATAACCCATGAAACCCAGTCATAGCACAATACGGTTCAGATAAGGTTTTTTAATGACACGCCCTAGATCCCAAAGACGCGATAAATCGCCGTCTTTACAATAATCAGTCCTTTGTAGAGACGGCGATTTATCGCGTCTCTTGCCTTAACCGAACCGTATTGAGTCATAGCAACCATTTAAACCGAATATTTTGAAATGGTTAAAACGTTGACAGTATAAGGGTTTGAGCCACTTTAGGCGTTATTAAGCGACAATTCCACTGCTTTGCCTAAAATCGTGGCGAATTGAGAGTTGAAATTTAAACGCAGAGGGGCGCAGAGGTACGCAGAGAAAAGGATGTAAACTACCCACTATCTTTGCGCCAAACAGCACGCATGATTGCAGCCTTTACTTACACGTAGGAGCTGAAGCCGAGTTCACCTTTGTTAAATCGCCAGTGAATACTGCTGTGTATTGATAAGGTGATGAACCAGTGCAAGTCATGGAATTTGTATTAGCGCCACGAGGAGTCCACCATGACTTTGCCTGCACAGTCAAATTTGTGCCATTCCATGATAGATTTTGCACAACAAAAGAGTTAGTATTTCCATTATCCGCCCTTTTGGCAGATAAAAATGTAGCATAGTTAACCTGACCATTGGCTGGATTAATTCGGGCTATAACCGCAGCTTTTGGCCCGCCTCCGCTACCATAGCTAGACAACCAACGCCCAGTTGCAAAGCGGCGAAAATCACTACCAGTCTGACTACCAGTGGAGGAGTAAACACCATATAAAACATTCGCTCCATCCCAATACAATCCATAACCTGTACCATCGTCATTCGTTGTTTCGTAGTCAGTTCTACACCATGTTTTAATACCACTATTAAAACGGATAGTTATAGGATTTTTGTTATTAGATGAGACCTGCTGATAACCAATATAAAAGGTCGTATTTCCTTTAATTACTCTGGGGCCATTTTTAGCTTTGATTGTCGCTTCACTATCATTGCAACTGAATGTTACACCATTACCGATAGATGAATTTACCATCTGGGCAAAAGCTGGAGGAGTTTTTTGTGTGATTGCTAAATCAGCTACTAATACTACAGATAAAGAGAAAACTGCCAAATGCTTCTGCAATTTTTGAGAATAAATCATGGGAAAATTCTGCCGAGAAATTGTAAGGAAAAACACCGTATTACTATAAGGTCTAATTAGAAATTAGACAAGCAAAGTTATTGAACATTGCAGATTGCAACATTTTAAAAATTACCAAATCTGAGGCTATACTACAAAAATCATAAGATAATATGCATGGTATTGCATGATATTAACTGTATACAAACCTTACTTATTAAAGAGTATCAGCGAATAGAATAAATTACGAGCGCAGTAGTTAACAACAAATGCTTTTAATGAACAATTAGTGTTTGCTCATCCTCCATATTCCCTACTATAAGCTTACCTCGCCTCTGTTTTCTGCCTTGCGCCTGGGGGTACTAGGCGGTTTGAACATTTTCATCTCATCAATTTTAGTTTTGGAAGAGTCAATTATAGCTAGAGCGATGTTATAAGCATCAAGCATAGTGCGTAACTGCTCAATTGATTTAGTCAGATTTTGCAAATCGCAATTAGCGCCAAAATCCATGTTTGAATCTATTGCTTTGAGTCCAGCGAATCTCAATTTAGCTTTTTATAAAATACGGGATGTACGTTTTGGACGGGACATAAATCTAATTCATTAGAGAGGTTTCTAGAGCTAGTTTGACTTAGTAAAGCTGTTTTCTGGTTCAGTAAAATTCGTGAATAATTTTATTTTTTATAAAAATACTACTTAAGTATAAGTAATTTCTTTTAATTGCGATATTGCACCTGGTTTTTTGTAAGATTGCTTTAATGTTAGTGATGAATATCGTGATGTTGTTGAAGAAGGCAGAAGGCAGAGGGCAGAGGGCAGAAGGTTCAATTTAGAAGGGGATTCAAACCCCTCCTAAATTGAGGCCACCAAATTGAAAATTTGGTGGGGGTCTTAAACCCTTGTTCCCTTCGGTCACGAGCAGAGGACACGAGTCAGAATTCCCTTCTGCCTTCTGCCTCCTGCCCTCTGCCTTTCCCGATAATAAATATCGTGATGTTGATGATAAATATCGTGATGTTGATAATAAATATCGTGATGTTGATGATAAATATCACGATGTTGATGATGAATGTTGCGATATTCATCGCCAACTTAGCAGAGTGCTTAGATTTGCACTCATGAGCAGAAATATGAGAAAAATGGGCGTGACTCGCATATAGAAAAGCAAGAAAAATGGTTTCAATTCTTGCCCACGCCCAAAATTTAGTTTATATCAAGTCCGGTTAATCACTTATGATTACCCCATTTGTGCAAAAATCAGAAAAGCCTCTTTCCCCCTGCTCTCTGTCCCTTTGCAGTCTTAATAATAAGTCTTTAGCCGGACACGATATTACAGCTTACTATCGCTAAAGCATAGCTGTCTACCAACAAGAAAATCTTGAAGCTATGTTGGGATTCTTCTTGCTGTCCTTTATTTCTTATGTTTTAACCTATTGGGCTTATTTATCCTGTGCGATGGCATCTACAAATTTACCGCATTGAGGACAAGTAGCAGAAATTGCATTCCACGCTATATTTCCATAATTAGTGCTGTTACTTCTTTTACAACACATTGAACGCCTGAGAAACTTAGCACTTAGTTAAGGAATTGACATTCAAATTTCCAGTGCAAGATATAGGACTAGTATTTGATTTATGAAAAGATACGTAGGGTGTGTTAGCGACAGCGTAACGCACCATCATCAAGGGTTTGGTGCGTTACGAACTGCGTTCTAACACACCCTACAATACCTAATTTTGTTCAAAAATCAAATATGATTCCTATATGAGGTAAAGAGAGAATTAGAGCAAGCTTTAATTGTTTACATTTTTGCAGCAAATAAATGCTGCTTTACTACATCTAAGCGTGAACAATTCCAATAATCGACATGGGAGACAATCAAACCATCAGAGTTGAGACTTAATTCACTCCAACCAGGAATAGAAATTCGTGGCTTCCAGGGGAGAGGAGTATTCCAACTGAGTGTCCACTCTGTTTTTATTGTGTCTCCTAAACGTTGAATGTTATGTAAGTCCATTTTGGTATTTAAAAACACAGTCTCGATAAAATTAATCATCTGTTTGTAACGTTTAACGCCACGAAATTTATTTAGTGGATCTTGAAAATAAACGTCTGGAGCGTAAATGCTGTAAGTTTGATTTGCTGGGAATCTTTGATAGTCTTCTTTGAGGATTTCAATGATATCCATGATAAATATATATATCTGTAAATTGGTTATATGAAAACGTGGTGCGGATATAAATCCTGATTAAAAATTGAAATCAACTCTCATTCCATAAACGTTCTAACTGACGCCGCCAAGCAGCTAAAACTTCTTCTCGCGCCTCTGAGGTTTGATTGATTTCACCCATCAATCCTTCTGCATAAAAGCGTTCCAAGCTTTGCATAGTAGCTTGTAGAGATTGTCCTTGCTGTTTTGCTGCCTGAATAATTTGCCGGATACGGCTTTCAATTAGTCGATTAAAGACATTATCTAATCTAGCTTGATGGAGAGATACAAGTCGATTAATTGCATTAGACAAATCTGTACTTACTAAAGTGCCACTGTTATGTTGAAATACTCCCCAAATCACCCCTTCATACAAAGCGTAACGTACTTCTTGAGTGTCATCAAAGTTGGCTTCTAGGAACTGTTCTAAAAATGGTTGGGCTTCTTGGATAGGCACAATAGGTAGTAAAACTCGCAACCAAGTATTATCTTCAGAAAGCAGCACCAACAGCCGGAAAGCTGAAGTGTCTACTTGCCAAGATCCAGGAGCGATCGCACCAACAGCCGATGTGCCAAATATTTCTGTTAACGTACCCGCAATTTCTTCAGGTGTCATAAGCCTTTTTTGAGATATAGCCTCTAGATTAGCGTAGAGGTGCATCAGCTTATTCACTAAAACCCTGTGCTACTTAGTTGCTGGACAATTTTCAGTCTGAAGACGTAGTGGGGGCGTACAGCTAAGTGTACGCCCAATACTGCTCGGTTAAGGAATTTCTTGGTTGAGGCAAGCAGGGGGAGCAGGGGGAGAAATGGAGGCTGGCGTTGAGTTTTTGCCTCCCCTGCCTCCCCTGCTTCCCCTCTCACAAGTGTAGGTTTTTTACAATCAGATCTAGAATGAGGTAAGACTTGGAAGACTTGGGGGGAAAGTAGACAAGGAAGCTTTTTTACGCCAGAACCATTCATTGAGATTAGGAAGTATTGGCAGCAGCAGCAGATGTACTGTGGTAGGGTTGTGGAAACAAACCAGTTAAAGAAATAGCCTTGCCGTTAAGTAAGTCAGCAAGAATATGAATTAAACCTTGAAGAAAACAAGAAATCTTACAAACAGTTTTTTTGGGAATATCTTGTTTTTTGTCCAGATGATTTGGAGAAAGTTCTTTCGATAAATTATTTAGGTAATGTGGCTCTATATCAGTGCCAATTGTTATAGTCCAAAGGGTAGCTACAGCCATAGCTAACCATACCCTTTCGGCTCTATTTGGTTCTCGTAAACGAGTTTTATGCCACTGCCAACCATCACTTTTGATATCCCGATAACTACACTCAATCCAAGAACGTAAAGAATACCAGAGAGCATCCCCTTGTTGGGGTAGTAAATCCGTGACAATTAACCAAGGATCTTTGTAACCTTCATCCCAACGGGCAAGTATTGTGCAATTGAGTGGATTAGTTTTAAAACAGGTGACTATTCCAGACCAACTCGTCCCTGTTTTTTGTACTAGTTTATCTAAAAACTGCCATTCGGTCTCTCCTCTAATTTGATATGTTCCAGTATAATTAATTCGTAAAAAAGGATGCCAATTCAAAGCACAAATTGTGTCAAACAACCAGTCAGCATAGAGTCCTCTATCTGCTGAAACAACGACTTGCATTTCCGGAGGAACAACATCTTTCAATGATTGGAATAATTGCTGCCAATGAGGTTTCCAAGCTCCTTTTTCTGTTCCTTTGACAATTTTCCAAGCTACAGGAATGCCGCAACCCCGATAGAGAACATGAACAGAAAGAACCGTGAAGTGTTGTCCAATATTAGTGCTATCTACCGCAAGAGGAAGCCATTTTTCTTCACTGTTCCACATACTCAAAATCCATTGGAGTAGAGGAGCAAAGCACTTAGTTACATCTATAGCAGTTCTTTTTTTTCCTGTTTTGGCATCTGCTTCTTGATACCATTCTTTTAGTCTTTGTCGAACTGCATTAGTGTTCTCTTGATTAAGCCTGCCGATAAATTCTGAGACTCTGGTTAGACTACTTGAGCCTGTCATCACTATCCCAAAGCTCCAAGTNGCTAAACCTGCTACTTCTGGCAAAGATAGATCAGGGAAATGATAACTAACAATTTTCGCCCATTCTTTGAGATACTTATTCTTTAGCATTCTTCAACCAATTAACCAATCTTCTGGTTGATTAATCATCTTGACTAATCCGCTTAATACTTGATTATATGCACCAGATAAATTTTTTTCCTCTTCTATCGATAAATACTGATATCTGAGAGCAAACTTCAGCCAAACCTGGGTTTCTGCTGCTTCTGCTTCACATTCGTTTAATTTAGCGATAAATGAGGCTTTATATCTTCTTTTTCGCCAAGCCTCTGCTAAGTTGGCACAAACTGAGCGAGATGAACGACGAATTTGGTCTGTAAGAGAGTATCTTTCTTCCTCTGGGAACCGTTTTGATATCTCAAAAATAGTTATAGCTGCCTGAAATGCTTTTTGGTAGATGATTAAATCTTCGTGGGTTATAATTTTTCTGCGTTCTTCCTCCTTGTCCACTTTCCCTCCTTGTCTACCTAGTCTTACCTCATTCTAGATGTTTTTTGTAAAAAACCTACACTTGTGAGCTGCTTCCCCTGCCTCCCCTGCTTATCCGAGCAGTATTGAGTGTACGCCCCCACAAATGAATGTATTCCACTCAATTCAAATATTTAACTCATCCCCTGGCTTTACGCGGCGAGGGAAATCGAAGTCATTAGTCATTAGTAAGCGGTACTTATTTTGTCGTGTTGTAAATTGTTCAGTAATACTAATGACTAATGACCATTGACTTTCTTACTAAGACGGCAAGGCGACAATTCCTCCCATACCGTGATGTTTGGGCTTCCTTGTCGTCTTTCGGTGATTTAGCTAAAGCAGAAGAAGCCCCACGTCTCACCCTGTACTCAGGGGAGCGTGGGATGAATTCACAGGCTGTGAGGAATTGACCAACGAGGGATAGTGAACGCAGTTTACTGGACAATGTTGGTCGTTGGCGAAGCCTCTCGAAGAGATGACGAATTGCCTATCTCTAGGGTTGGTAAAGAATCAATGAGTTCTTCAATTACTTGAGTCATACTTTTGTCAGTGCGAACTGCGTACAATCGTACTTTATTGAGTCTACGCTCACTAATGCGTATCTTTAACTCTTTGTTCTTCATTTGTTCCCCCAATGTTCCCTCGTTTATGTTAACATAATGAGACGAGGATGAGGCGAACAAGTGAGAACAGCGTATCAATACAAACTACGACCAACAACAAAACAAGCCATTGACATAGATAGATGGCTGTCTATGTTATGCGCTCAATATAACTACTTGTTGGCTGATAGATTTGATTGGTATGAGCGTAATCGTTCACCGATTAACGCTTGCCCTCTTGTCTGCCACATACCAGAATTGCGCGATAACCCAGACTATTACTCACAAAAGAAAACGCTACCGCAGCTTAAAAAGACTCATCCTTGGTACGGCGAAATTTACTCGCAGGTACTACAAGATATAGTCAAACGAGTTAAGGTAACTTTTGACCGTTTTCTTAAAGGTGATAGTAATGGAAAACGAAGTGGACGACCTCGGTTTAAGTCACGCGACCGTTATCGCACGTTCACATATCCACAGATGAAGGATGGATGTTTGCAAGGCAATCTAATTACTTTGCCCATGTTCGGCATAGTTAAAGTCCTAAAGCATCGTCCTATTCCAGATGGCTTTAAAATTAAAACTGCATCTGTTACCAAAAAAGCTGATGGATATTATTTAACTTTAAGCCTTGAAGATACGACAGTACCAAATATTAAACCTGATTTCAATGCAGACTCAATTACAGGTATTGATCTCGGTTTAAAAGAGTTTTTGACAACTTCCGAGGGTGATGTTGTTTCAATCCCTCAGCATTACCGGAAATCTCAGAAGCGATTACGGGCTATTCAAAAACGTATCTCACGCCGTAAGAAAGGGAGTAATCGGCGCAAAAAAGCTATTAAACAAGTTGCCAAACAGCACAAAAAAGTAGCTGATAAGCGTAAAGACTTTCACTTCAAAACAGTCAATAATCTACTGAAAAAATATGATGTTGTAGTTCACGAAGATTTAAACGTCAAAGGTCTTTCTCGTTCCATGCTAGCCAAGTCTGTGCATGATGCTGGGTGGTCAAGCTTCTTGTCAATTCTAAGCACCAAAGCCGAAAATGCTGGGTTATTGGTAATTGCAGTGAATCCATCAGGTACTTCCCTTGATTGTTCTAGTTGTGGGGTGAAGGTTCCCAAAAAGTTGCATGAAAGATGGCATTCTTGTCTGTGTGGTTGCAGTCTAGATCGAGATCATAATGCAGCTATCGTAATAAAAAATAGAGCCGTGGGGCATCCGGTTCTTAAAGCTCATCGAGTATCCGTTCGCGTAGCGTCTCCGCCAGGAGAAGCAATAGCTGGATTTGGTGAGAAGCCTACACTGTACTGTACTCAGTCAGTGTAGGAGTATGTCACATTATTGAATTGCTCAAAAACACAATGCCGATCGCACACAAAGCGAAGCCAGTAATGCTAATTTTCCAAGGTAAAATTCGGTTTTCTCCCATACCCATTGCACTACCAATTTCTCTGGCACTCATGACAACCGCAAACAGAGTTAAGGTCATGCCTAGTATATAGGCAATTAATGGCATCATTCCTGCCCCAATAACAGATTCGGCATCAGCGTAACCCTGAAATAAACCAGCACTGATGCCCACTAGAGCAAGTACTATAAAGTTTGGTTGATTTGGCATCATCAGCATAGTACCAAAAACGATGGTAGAAATGGCGATGGCTATTTCTGTACCTGGTAAATTTAGCTGAAATAAATGAATCACAATGCCTAAAACTGTTGCTAAGACAAAACACCCAGCGATCGCAGCACCACGAATAAATACAGATGAGAGTAAGCCAATAGCAACAATACCAACTAAACAATTCAAACCAATTACTGGATCTGCCAATCCCCAGATAAAGCCTTCCCAGCAGTTAGAGATGGTATGAATATCTGGTGTTCTACTCAATGAACTCAGTAAGCTAATTATAATTAGGACTGCGATCGCTCCAATATGGCGATGCATTAACCTTAAGGTAGAAAATTCGCCCCAAGCATGGGATTGTGATAATTTAGTTTTGAACATTAGCATCTGCCAAGTTAGTTGTTTCGGTAATTTATACTACCCACATACCCAAAAAAACTAACCTGGTAATCATGCCAAATTACACTAGCTTCATCAAGTATTTCTGACGATGCACTCAACCAAATTTTGAATTATTTCAGCATCTGTTTCACTTAAACTTTCCAATTCAAGTCTGTTGCCTTCTTGTGGGGTATTAAATTGGCTACTGTATATACGGCGACTTAACCCTACCGGACTATTTTGTAAAAATGTTGTATAAAATACGCAAGCTGCTACGTATGAGCCAATAGGACTAGGGTGGCTTTGATCTGGACTATAAAGGTTTAATTTCGGATTAGCTTCCTGAACTTTTTGCCAAGCTATTCCAACAGGTGCAACTTTGGCTTTCAGTTCTTTAGTAATTGTCATGTATGAATCGGTCAATATCTGTTGCGTTTCTGGTTGATTTTGCTTTGCCCAAGTCAAGTAGAATACTGTTTGAGAATTCACTCGCTTGATTTCGGCATCAAACAGACTGGCGTACTTGTACATTTCCTTGGGATTAGTAATCGGTAAGGTACTTTGCTCTTGAAGTACTACGTAGTCCCACCGTTTCGCTCTCAATAGCCTGAGTGCTTTACCACGTTTCCAGTGGTTTTTGAGGGTAGCTCCAGCAACCACAACCATTTCAGTTTCGAGCATTCTAGTTTCTTTTGCCGACTCAGCCAAGTGTTGTGTCAACCAAGGAAGGTCATTAACATAGGTATAGCTGTTGCCAATAAATAAAACTCTGATTGTCTGCTGTTCTGTTCCTTGGAAGGTATTTGCTTCAGTTGGCTTCTTTATGAGCTGAAACAAAGCAATCATCAAAAAGAGGAATAAACATACATATACTATATTTGTGCTTATCATCACTAAGACTTTTGCCGCATAACTTATTATTGAACAAGCTTTTTTAGGTACAGATCGAAAAGCCTACTTCCTACTCCCCGCCCATGTAGATAATTTCAAAAATCAAATACGATTCTTATAGAACACAAGCTTTACCTAAGCTAAAGCTTATCTTAACTGAACTATGTTAAGAAGAAGACTAATCTAGAAAATACCTTCATTGAAAGAGAGAATGAAATTTATTAAATTGCTACTACTTAATATTGCTCTCATCTTCTTTGCCTGGATTAGTCCACTGCAAGCTAGTCCAATAGCTCAATTGCCAACTCCTGTACCTTCAGTTCCAGAACGTGAAACAACATCTCTGAAAAATTCCCAGGATGTATTGACTGTTGCGACTTTTAATGTTGAGAATTTAGACCCGAAAGATCGACGCTTTGATAATATTGCCAAAATTATTCTCAATAATTTGAATGCACCAGATGTCATCAGTTTAATTGAAGTTCAGGATAATAACGGGCCAATCAATGATGACGTTGTGAATGCAAACCAGACTTACCAAAAACTGATTGCTGCGCTCGAAGATATCGGTAGTCCAGCATACGATTTTGTTGATATTCCGCCCCGTGACGATCAAGATGGTGGAGAACCTGGAGGCAATATCCGTGTCGGTTTATTGTTTCGACCCAGCCGGATAACTCTAGCAAAACTGCCCAGAAGAGGCGGTTCATTAGATGCTGTGGCTATTACTCAAGGTTCAAATGGTCTTGACCTCTCGCTTAACCCAGGTCGCATTGACCCTACAAATAGTGCTTTCGAGCAAAGCCGTAAGCCACTTGCGGCAGAGTTTATATTTAACGATCAAAAACTGTTTATCATTGCTAATCACTTTGTTTCTAAAAGAGGGGGTTCTCCCACCGACGCTCAACGAGTGAAACAAGCCGAAATCGTTAATGGATTCGTAGCGCAACTACTACAAGTTGACCCGCAAGCCAAAGTAATTGTACTGGGTGATTTAAACGATGTACCAGATTCCCTATCTCTGAAGACCTTGAAGGGTAATATTCTGGAAAATCTGACTGATCGTTTACCTGTTAGCGATCGGTTTAGTTTTAAATTTAGTGGAAATCTTGAACTTATTGACCATTTGTTGGTCAGTGAAAATCTTTCTCGTGTTGCTCAACCGGAAATTGACATTGTGCATGTCAATGTTGGCTTTAGTAGACCTGTCAGCGACCACGATCCGGTGATTGCAGCGTTTACATTACCTGCTAACCAGTCTACCTCTGACACCATCTCTCCTGTTAGCCAACCTCCCGTAAGTGATACCATCCCTCCTGTTAGCCAACCTACTCCCGCGAATGATCCGGCAATTATATTGCCTCAATTAGCCAAATTCGCTTTAGTTGACGAACTAGCTAAAGAGTATACGCCTAGCAAAATCTTGAATTACGATCGCGCAAGAGATGAAATGTTTGGCATTATTGATAACCGAGCAGGGATTGTGACAGATATTTATGCCAGTTACCCAATCCGTTTAACTGGTAATGGCGATCCTAGTCAGGAAGCTGACAAATTAGGACTGAATACGGAACATGTTTGGCCACAGAGTAAAGGTGCTGATAAAGGTAATTCCCGAAGTGACCTTCACCATCTATTTCCTGCACGAGAAGATATCAATAGTGAGCGAGGCAATAAACCCTTCGATGATATAGCCGACACGATAACTAAGAAATGGTATCGAAATGATACTGTTCAATCTACAATTCCTACTAGTGGAATTGACGAGTTTAGCGAATCAGGATCTGCCAAATTTGAGCCGAGAGAGAAAGTAAAAGGAGATATAGCTAGAGCAGTGTTCTACTTTTACACTATCTATCGGAATCAGGCTGAGAGCGTAGACCGAAATTACTTTCAGAATCAGCGTCAAACTTTGTGTAAATGGAATCAGCAAGACCTACCTGATATTACTGAAATAGAACGCAGTCATGCGATCGCTAAATTTCAAGGTAATGACAATCCATTCGTATTAGATGCCACCTTAGCAGAACGGGCATACTGTAATTCGTGAACCCAATCAAATCTATCTCCTAGTTGCTTGTTGTACCAGTATCGGCAGACTCGCAACCAATAATTGAGTTCTAGTTTTTGATTGGTATTTGGGTAGGCTCGATACTGGTAATTAAGCAACATAATTAAGCTACAACAACTGCAATAAAACGAGTAGGACGGTTAAGTTTGTAGTCTACTGTGCGCTCATCAATATATTCACCAAAACAGTGCTGAGTGCCGAGTAACGAGTGCTGAGTAAAAAGTAAAATTAATTGCACTCAGCATATAGGGTCTGAATCCTTACAATTTATTTATGAAAAAAATAAAAATATTTTTTTTGAGACACGTAGTGCAAGAAAAAATACGTCCTTGTTTTCAATCCCCTAGTTTTAACTATGGGGTTATACTCAGTACTCAGCACTACTGAAGATGATTTACATAGCCTTTAACGTAATCACCAACACGGGCATCGAACTCTACAGTGTCTCCAGGTTTTAAGTCTAGAGATTGGATTGTTTTGCCGACAGTGAACCAGATACCAGATATGGTCTGTAACTTGCTTGCCAGTATCTACAAGACACACATCTTTAAACAGTATTGTTGGTTCTGGGTATCCGTTATAGTTGGTCTTTTTACTGAACCGTTCAACGGTAGAATGGGTCATATTTTGTTGCTAGTTGTGGTGGCGTAACTATCTCAACCTTGAAGCAATATATTCAAGCTCAAGATAAACCTGAAAATGGCGACTCCGACGCGGGAGTACCCGCTAACGCTTCGCTATCATCGACCCACAACCAAGTCAATCCTGCGGATTGAATTGGTTGTGGGTCAATTCGTCATCGCCCAAAAATTCATCCCACACTGCCTTCGGTCAGATGTGGGATGAATTTTTGATTAAGCTAAAACGGTAATGTTTAAGGTCAATTTTAGTTGGCAGTTAGCTGCTTCTAGTTGTGCCGGACTTGGCAAAGCCAGAGCCTGGGGAATGATGGGTAACAGTGCGATCGCTGTATATAGTGAAATAATAGCTGTAATAACTTTCATAAAAGTGGACAGCCAGTAAGTTGGATGCCAAAGCGTCCATACATCCATCACATGGGTTGTACCACAAGAGACGATAAAAGCTCCAAATAATAAAAGTATCCATTTGAAAGGAAAATCCTTTCGCTTATGGACAAAGTAAACAAGAATGATCGGAATAGAATAATACACCAAAGCAATCAGAGAATCTGAGATAATGTTTAGCCACACTAAACTCGGTTTCCAGAGGTAACAATGTCCATGTGGAATAAATGAGCTATCAGTCAAAAAATCTTGCAAAAATTGCAGCATACACGATCAAACGAAGTAATTTGTCAAATATCGAATGACAAATTATACACGCTGTATTAAAAATTGTCTTTAAATGTTAAATGTTGTACTAGTGCAGTAATTCTTCAACTTGATGTTGGCTCCACAAAGTTCTGTATAGACCCTCTTGTTTTAAAAGTTCTAGGTGATTACCTGTCTGAACAATTCTTCCTTTTTCCATCACTAAAATTCGGTCAGTAGCTGCCGCCGCCGATAATTGATGGGTAATGAAAATTACTGTTTTGCGTACAGTACCACTAGAGAGATTTTTCAGGATTTGCGTGGCTGTTTGATTATCCACACTAGAGAGGGCATCATCCAAAATTAACACTGGAGCATTGACCAGCATAGCCCTAGCTAAGGCAGTACGTTGCCGTTGACCGCCAGAAAGAGTGATACCGCGTTCACCAACAATAGTTTCATATTGCTGCGGAAAATTGTGAATTTCTGATTCAATTTGGGCAAGTTTAGCGACAGATTGTATCTGCTCTTGTTCGCTAATTGGATCACCGTAGCGGATATTATTTTTGATTGTAGTGCTAAATAGAAAACTATCTTGAGGAACGTAGGCGATCGCACCTCGTAAATCTGCCAACGCTATCTTAGTAATATCCACACCATCTAAAAACAATTGTCCTGATTCAATATCCAACAAGCGCGGCAAAGCATTGGCTAAAGTAGATTTTCCCGAACCAATTGCCCCAACAATGGCTACGGTTTCTCCCGGAGCAATAGTAAAGTTAACATTATTTAGGGCTGGAGTAGTGGAACCAGGGTAAGTATAGGTGAGATTTTTAGCTGTCACTTCCCCTTTAAGTTCAGCCACAGGTAGATGTATGGCATCGGCTGTATCTTGAATTTTCGGTGTGACAGAGAGAATAGATTCAAGGCGATCTATACTAACTTCACCCCGTTGGTAGGCTGTAATTGTAAATCCTAAAATGGCTGTGGGGAAAACTAGACGCTCTACATAAATTAATAGTACTAAAAAATCACCAACCTGAAGCGTCCCAGAAGACATTCGTGCCGTCCCTAGCCAGATGATTATCAGCGAACTGACATTGGCTAACCCGTTAATTACCGGAAACAGTATATTTCGGAGTTTTGCCAGTTCCAAGTTAGCAGTCAATAGCTGCTGATTTTTCTTGGCAAAGGCTCGACGCTCGTTTGCTTCTTGGGCATAGATTTTAATTAAAGCAATGCCACTGATATCCTCTTGGATGAGTTCGCTGATGTCAGAGAGTTGCTCTTGGACTGCTGCTTGTTGTTTGCGTAAGCGATTACTAAACAGACTCACTAACAAGAGCATAAAAGGATACACTGCCAGAGAGGCTAGTGTGAGATCCACACTAATTGCCAGCATTACTGGCAGTGTCAGGGCATAGGCAAACACGATATTTGCCAAACTCAAGACTGCAAAACCCAACAACCGCTTGATATTGTCCACATCACTGGTAGCGCGACTAATCAAATCACCGGCAGTATTACTAGCAAAATAAGCCGGCTCCAGCTTGAGTAAGTGTTCAAAAATCCTTTGTTTCAGGTCAAATTCTACCTGTCGCCCTACTCCAAATAGCCAAATGCGGGATGCCATCCGCATTAGCCACATCGCTGAACTGAGTAAGACAATGATTACTACGTCATGTATTATTTGGCTCAAGACGAAGGTTGTGGAGAGTTTGTCAACACCAGCACGAATCAACAAGGGGATATAAACGCCCAGTGCATTGACAGACAACAAAGCGAGAATGCCTAAAGACGCCTCCCGCCAATGGGGACGTAGGTAAGCAAGAAGTTTAGTGATTCGTCGAGATTTTGCCATTAAAGCAATTTTGCAACTTTATCATCCTAGATTAACTGCTAGTCCAACAAGACAGCTATGTAGAGGGAATATTGCTTGTAAATCAAGCTTTTATTACCTTTTAACTGGATAGTTATCGAGAAAGGCAGGAGGGAAGAGGAATTGGGGCAGAGGGGAAAGAAGAATTGGTGCAAAGGTAGGGGGAAAGATTTTCCCCAATTCTCCCTGCTCCCTGCTCCCCTGCTTCTTTTCTCCTGCCTTCTTTACCTTTATTACCTCTGAACACGTAAGAACCTGTAAATTTCAACGAGATAACTTTCCCAAGTTCTTGTTGTCAATTGCAACGTTTCCGCATTCGGTACAAAGTCTTCAAGTCGTAAACCGCGTGTGCGAATATCTTGGGGATTTCCTTGTAATAGATAGGGGGGCACTCTCAAATTATAAGAAAGAATGCCATCCCCTGTAACATCTGAGATGTTTGCTGCGGTGGTTTGTTGCCCTAATGCCACCAGTGTCCCAGATGGTGTAGAAGTTACTAGAGGTGCCCTATAAAGGAAATAGGCGACTGCTGGTGTACTTGCCAACAGCAAAATTGTCAGTGCCCAACCTATCAAGTATCCTCCTGGTTTGTCTATCCCGCCTCCTTTGATTCTCTGAGCTGCAAAAATCATCATTAAAATAGAAGCTCCTAGAGGCTTGAGTGGAAAAGACAGCATCCTCCACAATGACGCCACAGCTGGTTCATTGGGGTTAACAAAAGATAGGGCTATGATTACCAAGATAACGACTAAGATCAATCGCCCTACAAAACTTCCAGAGGGATAAAATCGCTGGAACAGAGAATATACGATAGTGCCAATCAGCAGCCACAGCAGTACTCGGCTTAATAATAGAAACATAGATTAACTCTCAAATTTTCTGGTGCAGTGAGCCAATGTGGTGGTGAGACAGTCCTCCTTGCTTGGGATTTCCACACCATTTCTCTTGTTTAGAGAAGAAGTGGCTCCCCAAGAGGAACTGTCGTGCATGGTTTCCCTGCATAAAACAACTAGCGACTTCTTAGCTTTAGCGACGCTAGGAGCGTCACCCGTAAGGAACCTAGAGGTTTCGGGAAATGAATTTATTTTATTGCCAAATTGTAATCGCACTGTTTGACTTAAAATACCTCAAACCTCACACCCAATGACTACCGTCGTAGTGATTTTAGTGCAATTTTTTGACACTGCGTCTATTATTTATATTTTTCTAGAAGAGTAATATAGTACCGGTAAACTAAATCAATCGAGTAATCGACTCAAAAGGAAAAACTATGTCGCCTGGAAAGCCTACCATTTTGGTCACGGGGGGAGCTGGATATATTGGTTCTCATACGGTGCTTGCCTTGAAGCAAGCGGGTTATAACGTTGTCATACTTGATAATCTGGTCTATGGGCATCGTGATTTGGTAGAAAAAGTTTTACAGGTAGAACTGATAGTCGGGGATACAGGCGATCGCGCTTTGCTAGATCATCTATTTAAAACCCGCGATATTGCTGCTGTGATGCACTTTTCTGCTTATGCCTATGTAGGAGAATCGGTGACTGACCCGGCTAAATATTACCGTAATAACGTTGTTGGCACTTTAACCCTGTTAGAAGCAATGCTGACGGCATCTGTGAAGAAATTTGTCTTTTCTTCTACTTGTGCCACCTACGGTGTACCAGAATTTGTACCCATTCCAGAAAACCATCCCCAAAATCCGATTAATCCTTATGGGGCTACAAAGCTAATGGTGGAGCGGATTCTTTCTGATTTTGATGTTGCTTACGGTTTTAAATCAGTGCGTTTCCGCTATTTTAATGCTGCTGGTGCTAACCCCAGTGGCTTGCTTGGCGAGGATCACAATCCAGAAACTCATTTGATTCCCTTGGTGCTGATGACAGCTTTAGGCAAACGAGAATCCATCTCAATTTTTGGCACTGATTACCCTACGCCCGATGGTACTTGTATTCGTGATTATATTCATGTTAATGACTTAGCAGATGCCCATATTTTGGGATTGGAATATTTATTAAAAGGTAACGATAGCGAAGTTTTCAATTTGGGCAATGGCAGTGGTTTCTCTGTCAGAGAAGTCATTGCAGCTACCGAACAGGTAACAGGAGTTTCTATACCAGTAGAAGAACGCGATCGCCGTCCTGGTGATCCTCCAATTCTCATTGGCGCCAGCGAGAAAGCCAGAACAATTTTAGGCTGGAAACCTCAGTATCCATCCATCAAAGATATTGTCGATCATGCGTGGCAGTGGCATCAAAAGCGACATCGGTAAAAGAAATTAAAAGTAAACAATTACAAGTGTTGGGGGAATTGCTGTCGCCAACACTTGTATATTATTAACTAAATAAAAAGAAAGGCGGGCTGAAAGGGTAGACACAAAGAAAAATGTCTCCCTACTCCCCACTCCCTCTCATACTTCGCAGTACGACAATTAAGATGCCAATAAATCCGAGGATTGGAAGTGCGATCGCCCAAATTGGTAATTGCTGAGATTCACCCTCTCCTAAATTACTGTTGACATCTCGCAGATTTTGTGTATTTTCTGTAGAGCCGCCTGCCACAGTAACTTCAAATTTGAACTCAAAGGGTTTGAATCTTGCCCCAGAGACTGGTTTACCATTTAGTTGCAACTGATAAATACCTGGCTTGGGAAAGACAACTTCCGCACCTGGAATACCTTGATAACGTTCAGCTGCCACAGGTTCTAACTGTGGTTCTAACAGGGGTGGCTCTCCGGCTGCATAAGGTTCGGCATAAACAGCTAACTGACAATTACACTGTGACAGGGGAATCACTCTTCCACCTCTGCGGGTAAGGGCAAACCAGGCTTGGCTCGGTTCTCCAGCACGAGGATTATCATTTGGTTCAATGTGGAGGGTGCCGCCAACATCTCCGGCTACTTCCACTTTATGAGCAGATGCAGGAGAAAGATTAGTTACTGATATAACTAAGCAACTCAGAAATAATAAATACTTTATTCTTCCTTGATGCCAGGAAATGCCTTTGAGCGGGTAACGCCTCTGTTTTTGACTCATTGAGATGGAGCCAGAAAATAAGGGTGATTTACCGTGATTTGGTTGGGGGAACATAAAACTTTTCTACGGCTAACTTTGACCAAAAAAAGTGCGATCGCACCATTAAGACACTGAGGGTAACAATTCCCATCAGTACTACTGCTAATTTATTTCCCCAAGTTGATTGCGAGGAACCCAGGTAATGGGAACCAATCAACACGGCATGAATGGCACTCAAGAGCAAGGCTGGCACACCCAATAGATGAATCTGTCGCCAACGCTTGCCCAAAGATTTCTGCAACGATTCCCAACTCGTTAAAGCGGCGGGGGACATTAATAACAATCCTACAGCACCCGCAGCCATACCCCACTGAAATTCTGGCGGCAGGAAAGAAAAGGCGGCAAATTTCCATTGCAATGAGTGTTCCATCATGTGGGCGGTGTGAACCACAGAAAGCACAAAAGATCCCACTCCCAAGGCTCGACGGTAACGCAGTGGTGATGCCCACAAGCCACTAATAGGACGCGCAATTAAAGCCAAAATTAAGCAGATTAAGGCAGCGTGTCCGGTGTAATCTACCATTGTGTCACCAGTTCGCAGCAAGGTGATAACGCCAATGATGAGTGTCACCCAACCGCCTAATCGAAATAACTGACTGCGCCTGTCTTTACTTACCAAAGATGTGGAAACGCCTACACCTAGCATAGTTGGCAGGGTTCCCAGTCCAAAAGCCAGCATAGTTGCCCCACCCATCCATAAATTGCCAGTTTCAGCAGCTTTAATTTGGGCAGCATACAGGAAACCACAGGGCATTAAACCCCAAGTCATCCCTAAAAGCATTGGTGTCCACCATTTGGTTTTTAAGGAAAGCTTAACCATTCCTGTGCTGAGGCGATCGTGTAAACTACCTTGTAACAAGGGGTGTAACACGGGTATTCGCGGTAGTAAATCGGGTTTTACTTGTCCTAAGCCAAACCAAATCAGCATTACGCCAGTTAGAATTGCCATCCAGCGCCGGAAGTCGCTACCAACACCCGCTAGTTGTCCGCCTTGCAACAATACCGAACCTAGCGCCCCAATGCCAGCACCGACTAGAGCATAGCTCAATATCCGCCCCAGGTTTAGCAAAATATGAAATTTTAATTGCTGTTGCCAAGTGCCGGACTTTTCTAAGGTTGATGTGCGTCCCAAAGAGGCTGCTGGTGGTGTTTTCGGCTGATGAGATAGGGAAAATGCCATTGTTAAAGGGCCACACATCCCAAAGCAATGTCCAAAACTCCCCAGGAACCCCAGTATTGCGATCAGCAACAAATCTACCATAAAAAAGCCCTGAGTTCTAAATCATGAGTCCTGAGTGTCAGAATAAAGATTTTGAAGAAGTAATAATAAATTCTTTTCTTCTTTGCTCAGTACTCAGCACTCCTCTAGTGGGGCACTGTAAGTCAAGTTGCGATCGCTGTCAAAAGACAAGTTGTCAAACTTGATGTTTACGTAGGAAAAGAAAAAAGGAAGAAAGCTTGGGTGTAAACACTCATAAAACTCCCTGTAGGCGCGTGAATCCTAAACTAATAACTTGAGATACAAAAGTATATATAGTATAGTATTATACTTGAGATTGTGTATAATCTTAATATATCAAGTAGCATCTACTTAAAAATGTCTGTCCATTCTTTTGATTACTATCTTAAATTATATTCATAAATCTCTCTTAAATAGATAGTTTCAACTAAATACAAGTACAAAAAATATGTTATTTCACAATAAAATGTATAAAGCAAATGATGTTTATGGTATCAGCCGTGACCTTCCTTTAAACTATATAAGGAGGCAAGAAGTTGATCAAAAACTTATTGAAAATTTAGACAAAAGTAGACACATTGTTATATATGGTAGCTCCAAGCAGGGAAAAACATCTTTAAAAAAGAGTTGCCTGAAATCTGATGAATATATTAATATTCAATGTCTTAATCATTGGAAATTAACAGATATACATCTTGCTATTCTGAAACAAGCGGGCTACCAAACTACTCAATCTGTTAAACAAACTGCTTCTGGCAAGCAAAAGGTTGCAGCTTCTTTTGAAGGATTAGTAAATTTTTTCGGACTTGCTGGAAGTAAAGGAACAATTTCAACTGACACAGAACAACAAAAAACTACTGAGACTTTATTAGAAAATTTTGATGTTGATCCAGAAGATGTAAATGATATTATTGCTTGCTTGAATGCGATAAAATTTCAAAAGTATATTGTTTTAGAAGATTTTCATTATCTTGATATAGATATTCAAAGAGACTTTGCAGTTGTATTAAAAGCATTTCATGAAGCATCTAAGTTTTGTTTCATAATTATAGGTGTTTGGTTAGAAGAGAATAGGTTAATTGTACATAATGGCGACTTGACTGGACGTGTAATTGCTATAGATGCTGATAAATGGACTCATAGAGAATTAATGCAAGTAATTGATGAGGGAGCTAAATTATTAAATATTAGTTTTACCGAACATTTTAAAACGACTGTTATAAAAGAATCATACGAGAGTGTTTATATAGTTCAAGAAGTTTGTTCTCAAGCGTGTCATCAAGAACAAGTAAAAGAAACCCAAAGCCAATTCCGTACCATTGGTGGTAGATTGCTTGTGCATCATCTAATCAAATCTGTTGTTAATCAGCAAAATGGGCGATATATGTCTTTTATAAATCAATTTTCTGAAGGATTTCAAGATACACAACTTGAGATGTATAAATGGATTCTTTACCCTATTCTTTCACTAAAATTAAAGGAGTTACAGCAGGGACTTACTTATGCGCGAATACGTGAGGAACTTCAATCGCGTCATCCACAAGGAAAAAACCTTAATCCTGGGAATTTAACTCAAGCTTTAAAATCGACATCTTCACTTCAAGTTAAAAAAGGTATCAAACCAATAATAATTGATTACGATCAGACAAATAGACGATTAAATGTGGTAGACAGAGGTTTTTTAATTTGGCTTGCCAATCAAAATATATCAGAACTATTAGCAGCAGTTGAATATAATTAGAAAATCTAAAGCGATGTGCGACTTAATATTGTGTAAAAAGTTCATAAAATTGAAGAGGATCGCAGTTATAGCGATTAGGCCGGAAGTAAGGGGTATGAGTTAAAATTTTGAGGTTGATTCTGCTGGTTAAGTGCCACATATACCAGAACGGCTGCATCATGTCAGTAATAGAAGTCTATTTGCAATAGAGTTAAAATAATCTCATTAATTCTTGCTTATTGCTTAAGCAATTTAACTAAAGTGACCTTACCTAATTAGATAAGGTATATTGAGCTTAGGACAAATAGATTAAAGCCAAAATCACTAGCTTTGTTTATCATGGAAACCTTGAGACTTCGTAAGATAAAAAACAAATTGATACCATCTTTTCAAAGTCTAAAATTTAGACGTAGTAAGAATGGGGTACTTTTCGTTTTGAAATATTTTCGTAATCCTCAAACCACATCTGACAAGTCTGAATTTGAAAAAGTTATGGAAGCTTATCAAAAAGTAAGTAGTAAGTATAGGAATGCACTTCGTGAGCTAGCTAAGTGAATGATATTTTTTGGTTGAGTGAGGCAATTAAGCTGATTGCAAAGTAGCTTTGCAGGTTTATCTAAGAATTTAAGGAACCAAAATACTAAATCCTTCCTAGCAATCCTGGAAAGTTATGCCTGGGGATTTGCGTTACCCTAAGTCTGGAAGCCAAGGATAAATCACATGAAAAAATGGATTTGGCTGATGCTGTTGGTGCTGATGGTAGTTGCAGTGGTGGGTAGCAGAGGTAGCACGTTTTTTGAACAGCGTCCGTCACCAGCAATTGTTGAGCGCACTCCAGTGGAAACACCCCAACTACAGCCAGAGTCAAAGGAAGTTGACAGTGCGCCGCAAGTGTCTACTAATGAGCTATTAAAACATATCCAAAAGTTGAATTATCAGCGCTTCACAACAAAAGAGCGATCGCTTACTCGCACTTATATCACAACTGAACTCACAAAATTAGGCTGGAAGCCCAAATTGGAAAAGTTCTCTGAGGGTGTGAATATTTTTGCCGAACGCCCAGGAACGAGCATTGCCGCTAAAGCAATTGTCGTGGGAGCGCATTACGACACTGTTGCCTCATCCCCTGGTGCTGATGATAACGCCAGTGGTGTAGCTGTGGTGCTGGAAGTAGCCCGGTTGCTTGGTTCTCGTCCCACGCCACGGACGTTACAGCTAGCTTTTTTTGACCAAGAGGAAGCAGGACTTTTGGGTAGTCAGGCTTTTATCAGTAAGACAGCACGCTTGCAAAATTTAGGCGGAGCGATCATCATGGATATGGTAGGTTATGCATGTTACACTGCTGGGTGTCAAAAATACCCTGCGGGGTTACCTGTTACCCCAATTAGCGACAAAGGCGACTTTTTGACAGTAGTCGGTGATACAGAACATTTGCCTTTGCTGAGTGCTTTTCAAAACTCACAGATGCACCCCTCAGATGCTCTGAATAAACAAAAATCAATGCCATCAGTCCTAACACTACCAATTCCTTTTAAAGGTTTACTGACACCAGACACCCTACGCAGCGACCATGCACCATTTTGGTATCAAGGTGTGGGTGCTGTATTGGTGACAGATACCGCAAATTTACGTACTCCGCACTATCATCAACCTAGCGATGTTCCAGCGACTATCGAGCGATCGTTTTTTACAGGAGCAGCACAGATTGTGGTTAATGCTACTAGTGCCTTGTTAGAAAAAAACGAAGGTTTGGAAACTCAACCACCAAGCTGACTGAATAATTCGTAATACTCGCCTCCGGCGAGAAGCAAGCTACGTAATTCGTAATTAAAGGATAAATGACTAATTCTGTGTAGCGGTACTAGTTTTGGGTTCAGGGAAAGTCAATGTCCAATTCTTTTTATCATTGATTTGAAAGTACAAACCTTGAAGAATCAGCCGCAGAGCCGTTCGAGTTCTAATAAAATTTTTCACCAGATAAGTTCCTGGTTCAGCAAAGATATCATTATAGTTTTTTATCTGACCAAATTGTTTTGAACAGTAACTGCCAGCACCTTTTACGGTTAATACAAAAAACGGAGCTTTTTTGTAGTTGTCAGGAATCATAAAAATTCCATATACATGGTGACGACCACGCCACGGCTGAACTATAACCTGAGTAGCATGTACTTGGAAATTTGTAGTTTTTGCAGCAAGAATTGCTTCAGAATTGCAATCAGAATTATTCACAGGCCACCACAGTATAATAATACTCAGGGAGAGCAACAAAATCAAAATATAGCGGAGTCTGCGATGCATAATGCCAAGAAAAATGGTTGATATGGCTGGTAGAATTTGATGGGTAATGATAAGCTGCTAAAGCAGTAAGACTATCCCCAGCAACATTTCTGCACCACGTTATAAAGGACAAAAAGAGAACATTAAGCAATCGGCTAAACTTTGCTGTCAAAAAAATTGCAGTCAAGATATCAGCCGACAAAAAGTTTAGATTGTAAATGCGTAGTTTACCGCCGCAGGCATCGCTTACCCTGTTCTAGACTTTCCTTACAGTATTAAACCTAGCTGAGAAGCAATCAGGCTTTTGTGGCTGTCAACACTGATTTATCCTTAATTTTTTTAGCTGTGATGAATTCTACAATTCGTTGCTTTTGTTATCAAAATAGAATACAGGAGTCAGAAGTTAGGAGCCAGAATTGATTCTGAATTCTTCTTCAAGTTTTTGATGTAATTCTGTTCGCATCTACTAGTGCTTTGAGGAGATCAGTGCAACGCCGATAACGAGTCTTGCTTGCCTACGGCACGCTACACGAACGAGCGTCATAGCCCAATACGGTTCAGTTAAAGAAATTTACCTGTTAAGGCAGGCAGGGGGAGCAGGGCAGGCAGGGGAGGCAGGGGGAGAGAATATAAAGCTTAACTGAACTGTATTGCGTCATAGCCCATCGTAGACATCGCTATCAAGTTAATCTATAAATCTGCTTTTATTTCTAGATAATTAGTAGGGTAGCCGAATACACAAATATTCGTTATATTCCCGTAAGTAACACTTGGTATATATTTATGAGAAGAAGTTGGGGAAGTCTTAAGACAGTTGCAGGTTTCTTTAGCGCGATTGCTCTTACACAATTCGGAGTAAATACTCCGGCTATTGCGGCTGACACAGTTGTTGTACGTTTGGGTTTATTTACAGAAACCATTTCCCTTGCTGAGTTGCAAAAGGCTGCAAAAACTGGGGAATTGCCTGGGAGTTTACAGCCTTACGCTAAACGATTATCTGAAGAACAACGCCGTTTCTTCTTAGGGGCGCTAGGTATGAGTATACCGATGGATGTTGTCACAGTTAGTAGGTTAGTTAATACCCAGATTGGTACAACTATTCTTAGTGACTTTGCTACAGCCTTAGCTAGAAAGGACAAAGCTGGGGTGCAAGCACTGAGAGCAGGATTGGTATTAGGTTCTACTGCACCGCAAGGTCTTTCTATACTGAGTTTTATCGCGGCTTATCCCAGTAAACGTTTAGAAATTGATTTACCAAAGGCTTTTATAGTTGCACGAAGTTTGAATACAGCTTTTTGGCGTACCCAGCAATTTATGCTAGCGTTGACGCGTAGCGGCTTGTCGTTAGACATCGCTCCCCGAATCGACACCATAACACCGCAGATTGCTTACCCTTTTGATCCCAGTCAACCAGGAACTGCTCAAGTAAAAATACTCAACTTAAGCCTGAATGACCAAAAGCGCGATCGTAAAATTCCAGTTGATGTTTACTGGTCAACTGCTGCAACTCCCGACAAACCCCTGATTGTCCTTTCTCACGGCTTCACATCAGTCCGTACAGACTTATATTACTTGGCAGAACATTTAGCATCCCACGGTTATGTAGTAGCAGCTTTAGAACATCCCGGTAGTAACCAGGCAAATACTAACTCAGCATTACAAGGCAAAACCAGTCTTATGAAGCCTGAAGAGTTTTTGGATCGCCCTCGTGATATTAGTTTTATGCTCGACGAATTAGAAAAGCTCAACCAAACGGCTAATCATCCGCTACAAGGGAAACTTGCAACCAATAACGCGATGGTTATTGGTCATTCTTTTGGTGGTGGTACAGCTTTAGAAATTGCTGGAGCAGAGTTACAACTTGAACAACTCAAACAACGCTGTAAGAATAACTTGACTACTTTCAGCGAAGGAGAAGTTATGCAGTGCATCGCTCAAAAGCTACCAGAAAATACCTATCAACTACGGGATACTAGAATAAAACAGGCGATCGCTCTCAATCCTACAACTTCTCTGATTTTTGGCGAAACTGGGTTAACTAAAGTGCAAGTTCCTACCTTAGTGTTAGCAAGTTCCGCAGATAAAACCACCCCAGCTTTAACAGAACAGATTGCGGGATTTGACAAAATCCCATCCCCAAAATGGCTAGTTGGTATAGTTGGCGGTACTCATCTGAGTGTAAAAGACCCCACTACCACATCGGATCAGATAGGAAAACCAAATACACCAATTAGTGGCGGTGAAGTTGTGGGTGAACAAGCAGCAGATGTTCGCAAGTACGTTAAAGCTATAGCTTTGGCCTTTGCTTTCCAAATGACTCCAGAAGCTAAAAAATATGCTATTTTTCTGACATCAGATTATGCCCAATTTGCTTCAACTAAGGCATTTCCATTTCGCCTAATTACGCAGATTCCTCCTGATGCTATGGCAGTGGTGAAAGAATTTGTTGAGAAATAAGCGGCTTCCAATTAAACAAATATCCAATTTTGTACTAAATGGATTTTGCAGATGTCTAAGCCATTGTCGAAAAGGTACTAACTTATCTTAATAGATTAGACTTTATCTATTAAGTAATATGCAGCGTTATAAAATTAGGCTTAATTTATAATATCTAGCTAGATTAAATTATAGTAATTTGAGCTAGATTAAATCATAGTAACTTGATATTAAATGTGTCCTTACTGTTAAATCTACACCAAATTTTTACAGTAAAGATAACTATTTACACATAAACTTTATAATATACTTATTAAAAATAATAGAAGCTTAAGAGTGTAAAAAAGTATGGGTATTTGCTGAATAATACAGATGTATTCTACCTCAAACTTCCAAATTGAAGAAGGTAGCTATGCTGAAGGCAATCAGAGGAGGTCTGAATCACTTCTAATTGAAAACCACTAAATTTAGGATTTAGTGGGAGCCTTAAACCCAGCTTGGGCAAAGCACAAAGGCATAGCTGAAAACTTTTTCTCCCCTCTACCTTCTGCCTTGCTCGGAGAACAGATAAATGAATACAACTGGCTTGATGCAAAATAGGTTTGTGTATTTATTGGTGTAAACTATTTTAAATTCACAAAAATGTTAAAGCATTTTTAGCCGCTAAAGCGACAGATAAACCCAAAATAGGAGAGTTCAAGGCTTGGTTTATTTACTTAGATAATAAGTAGTTTCAGACATATCATATTGTCAAAGTAATTTTGGACTCAGAACTAGACAATTACTCTATTTAAGTCAAGCTCATGAAACTTTATACAACTCTTGAAATCGAAAAACTCCAGGACAATGAAGACCTTCCTTACTTGATTGAAATTATGAATTGGGTGAAAAACTTTTTAGGAAGACCTCATCCTAATTTAGGAAGACCCGGCGTAGTTTGCCCTTTTGTACCTCACTCTCTCAAGTCAAACAGTATTCGTCTGGCAGTTATTCACACAAAAGATTTGTATGTAGAGCAATTAGAAGAACTTGTTGGACGCTACCGAGATATCTTTCTTGAGATGGAAGTTAAAGAGGATGAATTAGCAATAAATAGAGCTTTTTTACTTATCTTTCCTGACATCCATGTAGAAGATGCTCCTAAGCTAGTAGATAGTGTCCAACAAAAACTTAAACCTTTGTTTGTTGAGTCAGGACTAATGATAGGAGAATTTCATAACCGTAATCAAAGTCCTGGTTTGCATAACCCAAACTTTCGTCCACTTCGTAGCCCTATCCCCTTATTGGCTATCCGGTTTATGGTTGAAGCTGATTTACCCTTTCTTGAGAGTCCGGCTGATCCATACTTACGTATTCGATATCTGGAAGCTTATTTAAAGTGTTTTGGTCATAAATTTACAGATGAAACAAAGTTTAGAAATGCTCATCAAGCGCTAGCTTTAGCGAAAGAACAAACAGCGATTTTCAGGTAAATCTACCAACCACTCTGTAGTGTCAAGGAAAATCGGCGGGAATCCCATTCTTTCAAGCAGTGGGAGGAATAAGCCATAACACATCTAAATGTGCATATTAAAATTTTCTTAATATGTTGTGCGGTGAGTATCTTGCCCGCGCTAATTATGCAACTTAAATGCTGATTAGCTTAGTCGTCCGCCGATTTAGTCATTAGTCATTGGTACTAATCACTAATGACTTTTTTACTATTTCAAAGAGTACTGTTTTTTTATAAAAACCGCACTAAATCTTTTTGGTGTAAGGTTTCTTGCTTAGTTGTGTTGCCTTTTGGCCGTGTGGAAAGCCCCATCTCCTTGAGCAAACGGTTAATGTGACAACTGCTAACCTGAATTCCCAATTCTTTTGCCAAATGCTTGCTTAACCATTGTGCTGTCCAGTGTTCAAATGAATAGCCAGCAAGGCGCGGACTATGGCTTACCAATTCTTTTAAGCGATCGAGGTATTGCTCATTCACAGTTTTAGGTCGTCCCATCAAGCGATCGCTCCATTTGTGAGCTTGTCCTGTTTGTGCGATCGTAATCCAGTAGCGTGCAGTCTCTTGAGAACATCCCAAAGCTTCACAAATTTGAGTCTGAGATTCACCTGCATCGAAAAGTAGCATAATTTCAATGCGACGGCGGTATTCTGCACGTAAGTCGTTTTCTAAGCTTTTCAGTAAGTATCTGCGCTGAAAGGGTGTTAAGCAAAGACCTGGATTTTCCATAACGATTCCCCCTGGTAGAACTTGCACTCTTTGGAAGTTCGTTTAGCCCGCATTTCTCACAAGCGGTGCGATCGCTATTACCAAACCTTTATCAGGCTTAGATTTTGAGCGTTTTAGACACTGCACGAATCACAACAATATGTGAACGGCGTATTTTATCTCAAGTCTAAGTGGCATAAGCGTTTTGGGCTACTCGTTTAAACCTTTGTGAGAAATCCGGGTTAGCTTCTTTGCGAACCTCTGCTTACTTATCGGAATCAAAAGTCTATGAATTCCACAACTTGTTACAAAACCTCACAATTATCGGATGAATAGTCAAAAGTTAGGCTTTTCACGCGTTGATGCTGTGACTGGTCAAACAGCAGCGATAAAAAAGTGACGATGAAATCAAAGGTATAGCTTCAGTATCAAGGTGGGTGACTTGGAGTATCTGAGAGCGTCAAAACACTTTAATTTACAAGACAAAAATACCTTTAACTTGAAATTTTAAAAACTTAAATAATAAAAACATAAGTACTTGAGTTATGCGTAAAAAATCACTTTGAACCTATTGTTTTTATCAAGTTAATATCAGAATATTTCAATGGAGTTAGACAAGACATCACTAATTCCACATCAATCTCGAATGAAGGAAAACGACAATGTTAAGCACTAAAGAAAACTTGAAACAAATTCAGATGGACACTATTCAACAGGAACCATTGTTGACCGAGTTGACTCCCGAAGCAGCAGCTACCGTCGAGGGAGGCCTTCTGTACACTACGAAAGGAGTCACCACCAGGCTGAATATTCGTGAGCGTGCCACCACCAAGTCCGACAAGATCGGCTCTTTCCGGCCTGGCGCAGTCTTTGACGCGTCAGCTAAGGTCACGAACGGGTTCCGCAAACTCTTAGGACGAGCAGGATGGGTAGCAGCGAGTTTCACCAAGCCTTTTCTGATTAGAGTCTAGTAGACAAAATGAAAGCACGAGGGGCTACTAGGCAAGCTAAATAATTTTCATCGTTTAGATTACAGCTTTGCAGCGGTAGCCATCAACATCAATCTCGAAAAGGAAAACGACAATGTTAAATACTAAAGAACACTTCAAACAAATTGAGATGGACACTATTCAACGGGAACCATTGTTGACCGAGTTGACTCCCGAAGCAGCAGCTACCGTCGAGGGAGGCCTTCTGTACACAACGGAAGGAGTCACCACCAGGTTGAATATTCGTGAGCGTGCCACCACCAAGTCCGACAAGATCGGCTCTTTCCGGCCTGGCGCAGTCTTTAACGCGTCAGCTAAGGTCACGAACGGGTTCCGCAAACTCTTAGGACGAGCAGGATGGGTGTCAGCTGAATTCACCCGGCGCGTCTTGAAAACTTCAGCTGGGTTTATAAAATTAACTTAGAGTCAAGTAGACAAAATCAAAGCACGAGGAGCTACTAGGCAAGCTAAATAATTTTCATTGTTTAAATTACAGCTTTGCAACAGTAGCCCAACGCCTAGTAGTCTGATTAGACAAGCTGAACACTCACTTTGGTCGGAGCAATTGCTCCGACCGAACTTTCTCCCCAAGATAATACCAATTGGGTTAATTGTTGATAGACTCATTTGTATTTTAATAGCGAAGCATTCATTTTAAGCTCAAATACAAAATAGGATAGGTCTTTAAGAAAAATGCGCTACCAAAGTGTACTTCAACACAGTGAAGAAGACTGTGGTGCTGCTTGCATTGCCACTGTTGCCAAACACTACGGACGCACCTTTGCCATCAGTCGGGTGCGGGAAGCCGTCGGTACAGGGTCACGAGGAACTTCTCTGCTGGGGTTGAGCCGGGGTGCTGAAACTTTAGGATTCAATGCTCGCCAAGTCAAAGCCTCAGAGCAACTGGTCGATCAATTGAATAAAGCCCCTCTACCAGCAATCATTCACTGGAAAGGCTACCACTGGGTCGTTTTGTATGGACAAAAGGGTAAAAAATACGTAATTGCTGACCCAGGTGTAGGCATCCGCTACATCACCCGCAAAGAGTTAGTCGAGGGTTGGAGCAATGGTATTATGTTGTTGCTAACGCCAGATGATAACCGCTTTTATCAGCAATCAGATGATAAAATTGGCGGCTTTGGGCGTTATTTGATGCGGGTTTTACCCTATCGCGCCATTCTCATCCAGGCTATAGCAATCAACATTGCCATCGGACTGCTCTCCCTTGTCTCTCCCTTAATGATGCAACTGCTCACTGATGACGTGCTAGTGCGGGGAGATACCCAACTGCTAACCGTCGTGGCAATTGGAGCGATCGCTCTGAGTTTATTTAGCAGTGTGATGGGTTTGGTACAGTCTCACCTAATTGGTCACTTTGGTCAAAGGTTGCAATTAGGGCTGATCCTAGAATACGGGCGACAACTCCTGCGCTTGCCCCTTTCGTACTTTGAAGGACGGCGCAGTGGGGAAGTCGTCAGCCGGATTGCCGATGTGGATCACATCAATGAGCTAGTTTCTCAAATTGTCCTCGGTTTACCAAGCCAATTTTTTATCGCCTTGGTTTCTTTGGGCTTCATGCTGTTCTACAGTTGGGGTCTGACTTTGGCAACCCTTGCTGCCTTTATTATTGTCACCCTCGTCAACCTGCTTTTTCTCCCAGCCTTGCGCCAGAAAACCCGCAGTGAGATCGTCTTAGGTACAGAAAACCAAGGCTTTCTCGTCGAAACTTTTCATGGTGTCCAGGTGCTAAAAACTACCCAAGCCACTCCCCAAGCTTGGCAAGAGTATCAGACCAACTATGGCCGGCTTGCTAACTTGGGCTGGAGTACGATGAAGCTGGGGCTTTACAGTGGCACAATTACTAATATTTTTTCTACTTGCACTAATATTGCTTTACTCTGGTTAGGCTCTTACTTGGTAATTAATCGCACTTTAAGTATTGGACAGCTGCTAGCGTTTACTGGTATGAGTGGCAACTTTCTCGGCTTTTTGGGTTCAGTTATCGGCTTAGTTGATGAGTTTATCACTGCCCAGATTGTCATCCAACGCCTAACGGAGGTGATTGATGCTACCCCAGAAGACGGCAAAGACGAGAAAAAACCTTGGGCAGAACTTAAGGGCAATATAGATATTACTTGCACCAATCTTAATTTCCATCACGCAGGTAGAGTTGACTTGCTGCAAGATTTTTCGCTGATTATCCCTGGCGGTCAAGTCGTTGCTCTGATTGGTAAATCCGGCTGTGGTAAAAGCACCCTCGCCAAACTGCTTGCTGGTTTATATTTCCTCCAATCTGGCAATATTCGCTATGGCATCTATAATCAGCAAGACCTCTCGATGGAATGTCTGCGGCAACAGGTGGTGCTAGTACCTCAAGAACCCCACTTCTGGAGTCGCTCAATTCTTGAAAACTTCCGCTTCAGCTATCCTCAAATCAGCTTTGAACAAATTGTACAAGCTTGCGAGATTGCTGGTGCAGATGAGTTTATTAGTAAATTGCCCGATAAGTATCAAACTGTTTTAGGTGAATTTGGCGCGAATCTTTCTGGTGGACAACGACAGAGATTAGCGATCGCTAGAGCTATAGTTACTGATCCACCAGTATTAATTTTAGATGAATCCACTGGCGCTCTCGACCCAGTAAGTGAAGCCAAACTGCTAGATAGACTGCTGTCTCATCGCCTGGGCAAAACCACAATTATGATTAGCCATCGCCCCAAAGTTATTGGGCGGGCTGATTGGATTGTACTGCTGGAAGAAGGGCGTTTGAAAATCCAAGGCACTCCAGAGGCTCTGCGCCATCAAGCTGGTGAACACTTAGACTTTTTAGACAGCGTTGACCCATTTAGAAATGGTTTAGTGCCTAAATCCTCTAACTCTAACGGTAAATTCAGCACAATCATTAACTAAAATAGCATGATTAGCCATTCCAACTCAGACTACTTGCCCCCAATTCAAGACAACGAGTTTCTCCCGCCACTTGGTCGTTGGACTACTTGGGGCGGACTAGTTCTTGTCTGTGCTGTGGGGTTAGGCGTTCCACTCGCCTCTGTTACCAAATATAAAGTAACCGTTAAAGGACAAGCTGTTGTCCGCCCTGCTGGTGAATTGCGGCTTGTTCAAGCTGCTACAGAAGGTCAGGTGACGCGGGTTTTTGTTGCAGAAAATCAAGTTGTCAAAAAAGGGGATGTCATTGCCACTATTGACAACTCGAAGCTACAAACTAAAAAGAGCCAACTGCAAAGTAACATTGGGCAAAGTCGTTTACAACTCTTTCAAATCAACGCCCAGATTAACGCCATTAATAGCCAGGTTTTAGCTGAAACTGAGCGCCTCAACCGGGTTATAGCTGGTGCTGAAGCTGAATTAAGCGATCGCAGCCGGAACTATCAAGATAAAGTGATTACTACCGCTACTGATGTCAAAGAAGCGAATGCCAATGTCAAAGCTGCGGATGCTAGTTTGAAAGCTGCCCAGTCAAAGCGAAATCGTTATGAGACTGTAGCTAAAGCCGGAGCCTTATCTCAAGATCAATTTGAAGAAGCACAACTAGCTGTTCGCCAGCAAGAACAAGCACTCTTAGCAGCTAAAGCCAAATTGCAAAATGTCCAAACTGCCCTTAATCCTAGTAATGCACAAGTAGCGATCGCTTCTCAACGGATTGCCCAAGAAAAAGCTACAGGTAAAGCCAACATTGCTACTTTAGATAAAGAACGCCTTGCTTTAATCCAGCAACGAATTGAAATCCAAAAACAGCTAGAGAGCGACACCCGCGAACTCCAACAGGTAAATATCGACCTCAGTCAGACTATAATTACTGCCACAGCAGACGGAATTATTTCTAAATTAAACCTGCGAAACTCTGGTCAAACTGTTCCTGCTGGACAGGAGATTGCCCAAATTGTCCCCAGTGATGCTTCCTTGGAGATTAAGGCAGCAGTAGCACTTCAGGATAAAAATAAGTTGAAACAAGGTCAAACAGTACAAATGCGGGTTTCTGCTTGTCCTTATCCAGATTATGGTACTCTCAAAGGCAAGGTTAAGACGATTTCTGCGGATGCAATCGCACCTCAAGGGAATGCTGCTAATGCCACCGCCACAAAATCTCCTAGTCAAAAAATGACAGATGTTGGTGGGTTCTATGAGGTAACAATTAAGCCAGAAAACCTTTCTCTAGGTAGGGAAAAACATCAGTGTGCTATTCAATTAGGAATGGAGGGCACAGTTGATATTATTTCTAGAGAAGAGACTGTGTTGCAATTCTTTTTGAGGAAGGCGAGGTTGATTGCAGACTTGTAGTGCGTTGGCGTAGCCCGCCGCAGGCATCGCAGCGTAACTATTCGTAATTATTTCTCGTAATCCTACTGTGGATTTTCTATCTATCCTTATAAGAGGGTGTAATTTACTTGCTGGTTATTTAAGGGGTGCAATGTCTAGAATGAAGCGATATAGGCAGCATTGGTGCTGGAAATTCGCATTGGGAAGTTGGTTGGTAATGGGTAGTGCGATCGGCGAAGCTGTATTGCAGACATTCGCTTTTTCTGTTAATTCCGCTTTTGCCCAAATTACCCCCGATAGCACTCTACCCAATAATTCGAGTGTTACAACACAAGACAACATCAGTACCATTGAAGGGGGAACTCAAGCTGGAAGAAATTTATTCCACAGTTTTCAGGAGTTTTCTGTTCCAAATGGGAGTACTGCTTTCTTTAATAATGCTGCGGATATTCAAAATATTATTAGTCGGGTAACGGGTGGATCAGCTTCTAATATTGATGGGTTAATTCGGGCTAATGGTACAGCTAACCTGTTTCTAATTAATCCTAATGGAATTATATTTGGTCAGAATGCTCAATTGAATATTGGTGGTTCTTTTGTTGCGACAACAGCTAATGCACTGCAATTTGGCAATCAAGGTTTTTTTAGTGCCACTAATCCAAATACTCCACCTTTGCTGACAGTCAATCCTTCAGCTTTGTTATTCAATCAAATTACATCTCAGCCAGTTTATTCTATTGAGAATCGAGGATTTCTCTCAGTTGGTGATAGTCAAAGCCTGTTACTAGTGGGGGGCAAAATCTCCCCAACTCTAACTGCAACTGGAGCAATATTAAATGAAGGCTCTCTATCTGCTCCCAGTGGACGAGTTGAACTCGGAGGATTAACCGCAGCCGGAACGGTTGGGTTAAATGTAGAGGGCAATAGTCTAAGCTTAAATTTTTCTGATGGCGTAACATTAGCTGATGTGACCCTCACAAATCCAGCTTTAATTAATGTATCTGGGGACGGTGGTAGTATTGCCATCAACGCCCGGAACTTGGATATTTTGGGAGGTTCCCTGCTTGCTGGAATTGACTCAGGACGAGGATCGGTGAATACTCAAGCAGGAGATATTACACTCAATGCAACAGGAGCTATCACAGTTGCTAGTAGTAGCGAAAACTCTTTTAGTCAGATTTTCAATGTTTTAAATGAGAATGCAATAGGCAAAGGTGGTAACATCAACATCAAAGCTGGGTCACTCTCTTTTGATAATACTAGAATGAGTACCTTTACTAATGGCTTGGGAAATGCAGGTAATATATCTATACAGGTTGACGACTCAGTAGTGATCGCTAATAGCTTATTCAGCACTAATGTATTGGAAAAGGGAGCAGGTGAAGGCGGCGACATCAACATTAAAGCTGGATCACTCTCCCTCAATAACACTATACTGGGTACTTTCATTGCCGGAAAGGGAAATGCTGGTAGTATATCTGTACAGGTTAATGATGCAATTTCTCTCACCAATAGCTCGTTGACCACCAGTATATTGGAGCAAGCAGTAGGTAATGGCGGTAACATCGAAATCAAAGCTAGGTCACTCTCCTTAACTGATAAAGCCTCTATTGATACTTTTTCTGTCGGACAGGGAAATGGTGGTAACGTATTTATTCAGACCGATGATTCTGCTGCATTTTTTGATAGTGGCGTTAATAGCCAAATTTTGGGCGACTTCCCCGCTGTAGTAGAGCAAGCAGTGCGAAAGGGCGGTGATATCAATATCCAAACTGGGTCACTTTTCTTAGACAATGAAGCGCAACTGAATGCTAGCACTTATGGACGAGGAGACGGCGGCAAGGTATCTGTGCAAGCCAGAGACTCAGTGTTTCTAACTAATAGCTCGATCAATAGCGATGTGGGAAAGGAAGCCATAGGTAATGGCGGAGACATCAATATCCAAGCCACGTCATTGTTTTTGACAGACAATTCCTCATTAAATACTGACATTTCGGGACAGGGAAATGCTGGCAGTATTTTTATCAAAACCAGTGACTTGGTTAGTGGTGAAAGTAGCTTTATTTCTAGCAGTATGACACAGCCAGCCATTGGCAATGGGGGTGATATAAATATTCAAGCCACATCCTTCTTATGGACAAATGACCTTGATTTAGACGGTACTGGGCTCAGTACTAGCTCTGTTGGCAGAGGAAATGCTGGTAGTATCTCTGTGCAAACGAATGACTCAGTTTTACTATTTAATAGCTCGATTAGTAGCGACTTGCTACCAACAGCAGTAGGGAAAGGGGGCAATGTTGAAATTAAAGCCAACTCGCTATCTTTGTATGACTCTAAATTGAGTACTGCGACGGCTGGAAAAGGAGATGCTGGCAACGTTTTAATTCAAGCGAATGACTCAATTTCACTTATAAACAGTAACATTGCTAGTGATAGTGACGGCGAAATCTTCAACAAAATAGGAAAATTAGCAGGCAAGGCAGGAGATATTAATATTCTCACTGGGTCGCTTTCCTTAAGTGATGAATCTAGACTAAGTAGCAGTACTTATGGTCAGGGAAATGCAGGTAATGTATTTGTCAATGCCAGTGGTTCTGTTTCGTTTGCTAGTGGCAGTGATATCTTGAGTGCTACTACTAGCTTGAAGTTTCTAGGTATTGGAGAATCAGAAGCAGAAGGTAAAGGAGGTAATATCAGTATCATTGCTGATTCTCTTGCTTTAGATGATGCTCTTTTTGCTGCTGCCACCAGTGGAAAAGGGAATGCTGGAGATATATTTTTGCAAATTAATGACTTTTTGACTCTCGCAAACAATAGCCAGATTAGCAGCTCCGTAGCACCAGGATCTACAGGAGATGGGGGAGATATTAATATTCAAACGCGATCGCTCCAATTGAGAGATGGCTCGCAAATCCGAGCAAATGTTGAGAATTCACGTAACAATCTTCCTACTGGAAGCGGACAAGGAGGAAGTATTCAAATTAATGCTTCTGAGTTGGTTGATATCTTTGGAGTCACTTCAGATGGATACGTCAGTGGCTTGTCTACCGGAACTGCGGGTATAGGCAAGGCAGGTTCCTTAACAATAAACACTCCCATTTTATTCCTCTCTGATGGAGCACAGATAACTACTGCTACCCTTGGCGCTGGTGAAGGAGGAAGTTTGAATGTTAACGCCTCTAAATCTGTGCTGATGTATGGCATCTCCTCTGATAGTAATTTCACCACTGGTTTGTCTAGTAGAACTACGGGGACAGGAAAAGCAGGTTCTTTAACAATTACCACTCCTGTACTACTCCTCGCTGATGGAGCGCAGATTGACGCTAGTACCATTGGTACAGGTGAGGGCGGGAACTTAAATATCAATGCGTCACAATGGGTGCAACTGTATGGCACTTCAGCCAATGGTCAGCCTAGTAGCGGCTTATTTACTAGAACCGAAGGCGCAGGCAAAGCAGGTTCTTTAACAATTACTACTCCTGAGTTATCTGTCTATGGTGGGGCACAAGTTGATGCTGGTACTTTAGGTTCAGGTGAAGGAGGAAATTTAAATATCAATGCCTCAGAATCGGTGCTAGTGTTTGGAGAATCAGCCAATCGTACAAATGTTAGCACCTTGACTACTCAAGCTGGAAAGACAGCCACTGGAAAAGCAGGTTCCTTAACTATAAACACTCCCAATTTGTCTGTCTTTGATGGAGGACAGATAAGTGCTAGTACCGATGGTGCAGGCGAAGGAGGAAGTTTGAATATCAATGCGTCAGAATCGGTGCAAGTGTTTGGCACTTCAGTCAATGAAAGGTCTCCTAGCGGCTTATTCACTGGAACTGAAGGTACAGGAAAAGCGGGTTCTTTGACGATTAATACTCGTGAGTTACTTGTCTCTAATGGAGGATTAATCTCAGCTGCTACCCGAAGTTTAGGTGAGGGAGGTAGTTTAAATATTGATGCTTCCAAATCGGTTTTAGTGATTGGAGAATCAGCTAGTGGTCGGGCTGTCAGCACCTTGTCTACTCAAGCTAGCCAGACAGCAACAGGAAAGGCGGGTTCTTTAACAATCAACTCTCCGGAGTTATTTGTCCTTAATGGAGGACAGGTTGATGCTAGTACCTTTGGTACAGGCGAGGGAGGAAGTTTAAATATCAATGCCTCACAATCGGTGCAAGTGAATGGCATCTCAACCAATGGTCAGTCTAATAGTGTATTAACTACCAGAACTCAGGGTACAGGAAAGGCGGGTTCTTTGACAATTAACTCTCCGGAGTTATTTGTCCTTGATGGAGGACAAGTTGATGCTAGTACCTTTGGTTCAGGTGAGGGAGGAAGTTTAAATATCAATGCCTCACAATCGGTGCAAGTGAATGGCATCTCAGCCAATGGTAAGTCTGCTAGCGTTTTAAGTACCAGAACTCAGGATACAGGAAAGGCGGGTTCTTTGACAATTAACTCTCCAGAATTATTTGTTTTTGATGGAGGACAAGTTGATGCTAGTACCTTTGGTTCAGGTGAGGGAGGAAGTTTAAATATCAATGCCTCTAAAACAATACAAGTGATTGGCACTTCAGTTAATGGTCAGTCTGCTAGCGTCTTGTCTGCTCAAACTCAAGGGACAGGAAAGGCAGGAGATATGAAAATCAATACACAGCAATTACTGATATCTGACGGTGCAGAAGCTACAGTTGGCAGCCTAGCAACAGGAGTAGCAGGCAACCTCGACATTACTGCTAAATCTGTGGAACTCAACAATGGAGCGATTAGCGCCCAAACTTTCTCTGGTAATGGTGGCAATATAACGCTAAATATTGCAGACTTACTGCTGATGCGTCAAGGCAGTGAAATTTCTACTACTGCGGGTACTAGACAGCAGGGTGGAGATGGCGGAAATATCCAAGTTAATATCCCCAACGGCTTCATTGTTGCCGTCCCTAGTGAAGATAGCGATATTAGCGCCAATGCCTTCACAGGTAGAGGTGGCAGAGTTGACATTACAGCTAAGGGTATTTTTGGTATCCAGCCCCGCTCTAATCCAACTTCTTTGAGTGACATCACTGCCAGTTCTCAGTTTGGCGTAAACGGTACTGTAGAAATTAACACGCCAGATGTTGACCCTAACAGTGGCTTAGTCAACCTGCCAACCGTACCAGTTGATACCCAAGTAGCACAGACTTGTACCGCAGGTAGCACTGTAGCTAAGAGCAGTTTTACAATCACTGGACGCGGTGGTTTACCACCTAATCCGGGTGAAGCCCTTAGCGCTGACGCAGTGCAGGTAGATTTGGTGTCTCTCAACCCAGAAGTAGGTAACACTCCAGCAGTTTCTACAAATCCCATTAACCCAACACCATCTCGCATTGTAGAAGCTACTGGTTGGGTAATTGCTGCTAATGGCGATGTAATTCTCACTAGTACACCCACCGTCACGCCTCATTCTTCTTGGCAGAGGACAACCGATTGCCGTGTGTTTAATCAACACCAGGGAGGTTGAGCAACTTACACTGTCTATTTTTAGTAAAAACGCGGTGCGAGGAGGGCAAAAACATGGCAAGAAAAAAATCTAAATTACGGAAAATCAAACGCCTTTTAAGTTTACTGCTGCTTTTGGCTATGTTCTTAGGGGCGGGGTTATTGCCCCCTACTTTCGCACATGTAACTGCGGAAAACTCTAGTCTTCAAAAGTTGTCCTATGCCCATTTGCTGGAACAGGGCAGTAAATTTTATGAAGCTGAACGGTTTGCTGAAGCTGCTACTTCTTGGCAACAGTCTATCTCTGCATTCAAAGCTAATGAAGATAAACTAAAGCTTGCGATCGCACTGGGTAATCTCTCATTAGCTTATCAACAATTGGGACGCTGGTCAGAGGCAGAAACTGCGATCGCTCAAAGTCTCAACTTATTACAAACTGCTAAAAATATAGATAGCAAAGACTCCTCGCAAATTCTAGCCCAAGTCCTAGATATCAAAGGTCGCCTGCAATTGGCTCAAAGCAAAGCTGAAGATGCCTTGGATACTTGGCGAGTCTCATCTGACATTTATACCAAAATCGGCGATACGAGGGCGGTTATTCAAAATCACATCAACCAAGCGCAAGCTTTGCAAACTTTAGGATTTTATCGTCAAGCCGAAAAGACTTTAAGAGAAAGTACCCAAATTCTCCAAAGTCAACCCAACTCAGCTGTTAAAGTTGCAGCCTTACATAGTCTCGGCAATGTCGTGCAAGTCACAGGTGATTTAGAAACATCTCGGCAGATATTGCAGCAAAGTTTAGAATTAGCTTCATCGTTGCCAAATAAAGAAGCGATCGCTGATATTTTCCTCAGTCTGGGTAATACAGCCCGTGTTCAGCAAGACACGCAAACAGCTATAAAATACTATCAACAAACTATTAAAACTGCAACCTCACCCACTACACGCATCCAAGCTCAAGCCAATCAACTAAGACTACTACTGAAAACTGACCAATTCTCAGCTTTCCAAACATTGTCTTCTCAAATTAAAACTCAGCTTAACGACTTACCCCTTAGTCGGACAGCAATTTCTGCCCGCATTAACTTTGCCCAAAGTCTAATGCAATTCCGAAAAAAAACTGCCGCAGACACGGACTCATGGTTGGACATTGCCCAATTACTAGCAACTTCTATTGAGCAAGCAAAAAGTTTGCAAGATAAACGCACAGAATCCTATGCTCTTGGTGTTTTAGGGCAAGTGTACGAACAAACTCAACAGTGGTCTGATGCTCAAAACCTCACTCAACAAGCCTTGCTCATCGCTCAAGATATCGATGCTAAAGACATAGGCTATCAATGGCAATGGCAACTGGGACGTTTGCTTAAAACTAAGGGAGATATCAAAGGAGCAGTAGCAGCTTACACAGAAGCAGTTAATAATCTCCAAGCCCTCCGTAGTGATTTAGTTGCTGTCAATTCTGCGGTAAAATTTTCCTTTCGAGAGGAAGTTGAACCAGTTTATCGACAGTTGGTTGATTTACTTTTGCAATCTCAGGATAATCAAGTTAGCTCAGAAAATCTCGCCAAAGCCAGCAATACAATCGAATCACTCCAAATAGCAGAACTAGAAAACTTCTTTCGCAACAACTGTTTAAATGCTCAAATCCGTAATCCCAAAAAAGATCCAACGGCAGCAATTGTTTATCCATTTATTTTGCCAGACCGACTAGAGGTGATCGTTGAGTTGCCTCAACAGCGTTGGTTGCACTACACTACCCCTGTAATTGAAAAAGAATTGGAAACTACTTTAGCGCAACTACAGGAAAATTTACCCAAACCACAGACGCTCCGACAGGTTCAATCTTTATCTCAGAAGGTTTACAAATGGCTGATTCAACCTGCTGAAGCTGCCTTAGCTGAGACTAAGATTCCTACTTTGGTGTTTGTGCTGGATGGTTGGTTGCGAAATATTCCGATGGCAGTTCTCTACGATGGCAAACAGTATCTAGTTGAGAAGTATAACATTGCACTTACCCCCAGTTTGCAACTGATTGAACCCAAACCATTGGAGAAAGGATTAAAAGCAATAGCCGCAGGATTAACTGAAGCAAGTTCGGGATTTTCTGCATTACCCAACGTCAAACTTGAATTAGAACAAATCCGCTCTCAAGTTCCTAGCAGCATCCTTCTAAATCAAGAATTTACTAGCAAAGCTTTGCAAAACCGGATTAATTCTTTATCTTTCCCTATCGTTCATCTTGCAACTCATGGTCAGTTTAGCTCTAAGGCTGAGGAGACATTTATTGTCGCTTGGAATGAGCGTATTTATGTGAAAAAGTTAAATGAGTTAGTACGAACGCTAGAGCAAAATAGACCCGAAGCGATTGAGTTGCTTATTCTTAGTGCCTGTCAAACAGCAGCCGGGGACGAACAAGCTGCACTAGGAATTGCTGGTGTCGCTTTTCAGGCAGGCGCACGCAGTACGATCGCTTCTTTGTGGAACTTGGATGATGAATCTACTGCTGTGTTGATGAATCAATTTTACCAAGAGTTAGCTAACAAAAACCTGACTAAAGCTGAAGTACTCCGTCGCGCCCAGCTAGCTCTTTTGCAAAATCCCAAATACAAACGTCCCAGGTTTTGGGCCCCCTATGTTCTTTTGGGTAATTGGCTTTGAGTCACTCTCGCCATTTCATGTGGTGGGATTCAGGCTAGAGTTGGAGTTAACTTTTTATCCATTTACTTACGCAGATGCGATCGCATTGGCTGACAATTCAATTGTATTGGCTAACAATGCGATCGCATCAACTGACAATTCGATTGTATCGACTGACAATGCCATTGCATCGACTAACAATGCCATTGCATCGACTAACAATGCCATTGCATCGACTGACAATGCCATTGTATCGGCTGACAATTCGATTGTATCGACTGACAATGCCATTGCATCGACTGACAATTCGATTGTATCGGCTGACAATGCCATTGTATAAATTTATGTAAAGAAATGAGCAAGTTTTGCGTAAAACTAATGCGATCGCAACTGAGAATTATCTAGAGGTGACTGCAACCACCGTAAACCCACAACATTAGTAGTGTGACATAACCAAAAGTTTAGCGATCGCAGTTTGCTTAGAGGGGTAGAATGTCCAAGATGAGTATTCGTTGGGGCTGGTTTTTAGGAATTGCAATATGTGGTTCAAGCATTGGAAGGACAAATTGCGCTTTTGCCCAAATTATCCCGGATGGGACTTTACTTAATAACTCTACTGTCAAATTAGAAGGGAACAACAGCATCATTGAAGGAGGAACCCAAGCAGGTGGCAACTTGTTCCACAGCTTTCGGGAATTTTCTGTACCTCCTAACGGCGCTGCTTTGTTTAATAATGCTGCGGATATTCAAAATATTATCAGTCGAGTAACGGGTGGGTCAGCTTCCAATATTGATGGGTTAATTTACGCTAATGGCATAGCTAATTTATTTTTGATAAATCCCAATGGAATTGTATTTGGTAAGAATGCTCAATTAAATGTTGGTGGTTCTTTTGTAGCGAGTACAGCGAATGCACTGCAATTTGGAAATCGAGGATTTTTTAGTGCTAGTGAGAAAAATATCCCTTCACCGTTGTTGACTATTAATCCTTCAGCATTGCTGTTTAATCAGATTAATCAAAACGCAGTGATTCAAAATAACTCAGTTGCACCCGCAGGACAAGATCCAGCAGGCTTTGATGGATTTGGTTTACGAGTAGCAAATGGTAAGAGTTTACTGCTAGTAGGTGGGAATATCAACATGGATGGGGGAGGATTAAATGCTAATGGTGGACGAGTTGAGTTAGGAGGATTGAGCGAACCTGGGACTGTCGCGCTGGGTGTAGATGGCGATAATCTCAGCTTGAGATTTCCTGAGAATGTGACGCGAGCAGATATATCTTTTACTAATAGGGCTGGTGTTTTTGTAGAAGCTGCTGGTGGCGGTAATATTGCAGTCAATGTTAAGAATCTAGAGATATTGGGAGGAAGTATTTTAAGCGGTGGTATTGGGCAAGGTTTGGGGACACCTAAAACTGTCGCGGGAGATATTACGCTAAATGCTACCGAGGAAATCAAAGTTGCTGCTGGGAGCGTAGTTCGCAATCTTGTGCGCTTCGGATCACTTGGCAATGGAGGTAATATTACTATTGACTCCGGTTCTTTGTCGTTAGGCGATCGCGCTCAACTTGAAGCCTCAACTTATGGACAAGGAAATGCAGGGAATGTGAAAGTCAGTGCAAAAGATGCTGTTTCCCTTGTAAACAGTAACATCTTCAGCAGTGTGGAACGAGGGGGTGTCGGTAAAGGTGGCAATATCGACATTAATGCTGCAACCATGTCACTTATTGATGATGCTCAACTAGTAACCCTTACTCGTACTGCATCTGCTACTCAGCCAGCAGGGCGGGGGGATGCGGGGAATGTTAATGTTAATGTTACAGGTATTGTTGATATTGCTGGGGGACAAAATGGTGTCAGCGGGATTGGCAGCTTAGTGCAACCGGGAACAGTTGGTAATGGGGGTAACATTACTATCGATTCTGGTTCTTTATCGTTACGAGATGGCGCTCAACTTAGTGCCTCAACATTTGGAGAAGGAAATGCAGGGAATGTGACAGTGCGTACACGAGATGCTGTTGACCTTGCAGATGCTTTAATCTTAAGTACGGTTGCTGAAGGAGGTGTAGGCAAAGGTGGTAATATTGACATCAATGCTGCCAAAGTGTCACTAATTGATGGAGCTATTCTGACAACGGAAACTTCTGGACAAGGAAATGCGGGTAATGTAACAGTGAGTGCCAAAAATGCTGTTGACCTTGCAGATGCTTTAATCTTAAGTACGGCTCAATTGGCAACTCTTATTAATGGTGTATCTGATACTCAATCAGCAGGAGGGGGGGATGGAGGTAATATTACTATCAATTCTGGTTCTTTCTCCTTACGAAATGGCGCTCAACTTACTGCCTCAACATTTGGACAAGGGAATGCGGGTAATATAACAGTGCTGGCAAAAGATGCTGTTAACCTTGCAAACGGTGGCATTTTTAGTCAGGTTTATGTAGGAGGTGTAGGTAAAGGTGGCAATATCGACATCAACGCTGCAAAAGTGTTACTTTCTGATGATGCCATACTTCAAGCCTCAACATTTGGACAAGGGAATGCGGGGAATGTGACAGTACATGCGAAAAATTCTGTTGACCTTGCAGATGCTAACATCTTCAGTACAGTGGAAGCCGGGGGTGTAGGTAAAGGTGGCAATATCGACATCAATGCTGCAAAAGTGTCACTTACTGATGGCGCTAGCCTGCAAACCACTACTCGTGGTGCATCTGATACCCAGCTAGCAGGATTGGAAGATTCGGGAATTCTTAGTCAGGTGGAAACGGGGACAGTTGCTAATGGGGGTAACATTACTATCGATTCTAGTTCTTTCTCATTACGAGATGGCGCTTTTCTTGCTACCTCAACCCTTAGACAGGGGAATGCGGGGAATGTGACAGTACGTGCGAAAAATGCTGTTGACCTTGCAGATGCTAACATCTTCAGCACAGTGGAAGCCGGGGGTGTAGGTAAAGGTGGCAATATCGACATCAATGCTGCAACACTATCACTAATTGATGGCGCTCAACTGCAAACCACTAGTCGTGGTGCATCTGATACCCAGCCAGCAGGACGGGGAGATGCAGGAAATGTCAATATTAATGTTACTGGTAGTGTTGATATTGCTGGGGGGAAAAACGATTTTCTTCGCAGTGGAATTCGTAGCAATTTAGAAACGGAGACAGAAGGCAATGGAGGTAACATTAGTATCGATTCTGGTTCTTTTTCATTAAAAGATGGTGCTATCCTTACTGCCTCAACCGCTGGACAAGGGAATGCGGGAAATGTAACAGTGCGTGCCAAAAATGCTGTTGACCTTGCAGATAATGCTTATATTCTCAGCACTGTGGAAGCCGGAAGTGTAGGTAAAAGTGGTAATATTGATATCAATGCTGCAAAATTATCACTAATTGATGGCGCTCAATTGCTAACCCTTACTCGTGGTGCATCTGCTAACCAGCCACCAGGACGAGGCGATGCAGGGAATGTCAATGTTAATGTTACTGGTAGTGTTGATATTGCTAGAGAGAAAAAAGGTTTTACCAGTGGGATTCTTAGTCTGGTAGAAACGGGGACAGAAGGCAATGGAGGTAACATTACTATCGATTCTGGTTTTTTCTCTCTAAGTGATGGCGGTGTACTTTCTGCTCAAACCCTTGGACAAGGAAATGCAGGCACAATTAAAGTTAATGCTGCTAATTTTTTCACCATTTCTGGCAAAAGTGCCAACTTTACCAGTGGCTTGTTCGTTAACTCCGAAAGTCCGACGGGTACTGCTGGAGATATTATCGTCACCTCACCTAGAGTTACTTTAGACAACGGTGGCACACTCAACGCCCAATCTGCATCGGGTAACGGTGGCAACATCAACTTACAAACTGATTTACTGCTTCTGCGTCGTGGCGCTTCCATTACCACCACCGCAGGCACAGCAGAAGCTGGTGGTAATGGTGGCAACATTAATATTGATGCCCCGTCGGGCTTCATTGTTGCTGTCCCAAACGAAAATAGCGATATCACTGCTAATGCTTACACAGGCAGTGGTGGGAGAGTAAATATTCGAGCCTTTGGTATCTATGGCATTCAACCCCGCTCTAACCCAACTTCTCTTTCGGATATCACTGCTAGTTCTGAATTTGGTGTAAACGGCACTGTAGAACTTAACACGCCGGATATTGACCCTAATAGTGGCTTAGTCAACCTGCCAACAATACCAGTTGATACCCAAGTAGCACAGACCTGTCAAGCTGGTGGAAATTTAGCTAAGAGTAGTTTTACAATCACTGGACGCGGCGGCTTGCCCCCTAACCCAGGTGAAGCTCTTAACACTGATGCAGTGAAGGTAGATTTGGTGAGTCTCAATCCAAACGCTGATAACCCCGATCGCTCCTTTGTTCCCAGCAAAATAACTACCCCCGCACCAGAACCCATCATAGAAGCTACTGGTTTGGCGCTAAACCAAAAAGGGGAAGTCGTGCTGACAGCAAATCTTCCCACCACTACGCCCCATAGCCCTTGGTTAAAGCCTGCATCTTGCAGAGTAAGTTAATATTAGAGACTTCAATAGGACGCAATGCGATCGCATCAACTGACAATTCGATTGTATTGACTAACAATGCCATTGTATTGGCTGACAATTCGATTGTATCGACTAACAATGCCATTGTATCGACTGACAATTCGATTGTTTCGACTAACAATGCCATTGCATCGACTGACAATGCCATTGTATAAAGTTATGTAAATAAATTAGCCAGTTTTGCGTAAAACTAACGCGATCGCAACTGAGAATTATCTAGGGGTGACTGCAACCACCGTAAACCCACATTAGTAGTGTGACATAACCAAAAGTTTAGCGATCGCTGTTTGCTTAGAGAGGTAAAATGTCTAAGATAAATATTCGTTGGGGCTGGTTTATAGGAATTGCAATATGTGGTTCAAGCATTGGGAGTACAAATTGCGCTTTTGCCCAAATTACCCCAGATGGCACTCTGCCTAATAATTCCATCGTTACACCAGATGGCAGCACCTTGAATATTACAGGAGGAACGCCAGTAGGAAGTAATTTGTTTCACAGCTTTAGTAAGTTTTCTGTGCCTTTTGGCGGCACTGCTTTCTTTAATAATTCTGTAAATATTCAAAATATTATCAGTAGAGTAACGGGTGGGTCACGTTCTGATATTGATGGGATAATCCGCACTAATCCTACGGCGAACCTGTTTCTAATTAATCCCAATGGAATTGTATTTGGTAAGAATGCTCAATTAAATATTGGTGGTTCGTTTGTGGCGACTACAGCGAATGCACTGCAATTTGGAAATCGAGGATTTTTTAGTGCTAGTGAGAAAAATATCCCTTCACCGTTGTTGACTATTAATCCTTCAGCATTGCTGTTTAATCAGATTAATCAAAACGCAGTGATTCAAAATAACTCAATTGCATTCGCAGGACAAGATCCAACAGGCTTTTTTGATGTATTTGGTTTACGAGTACCAGATGGTAAAAGTTTACTGCTGGTGGGTGGTAACGTCAGCATGGATGAGGGACAATTAAATGCTTATAGTGGACGAGTTGAGTTAGGAGGATTGGCGAAACCTGGTACTGTAGCGTTGAGTGTAGATGGCGATAATCTCAGCTTAAGATTTCCTGAGAATGTAGCGCGAACTTCGGTATCCCTTACCAATCAAGCAGGTATATATGTAGAAGGCGCTGGTGGCGGTAATATTGCAGTCAATGCCTTTAATCTAGAGATATTGGGAGGAAGTGTTTTAAACGGTGGTATTGGGTCAGGTTTGGGGACATCTGAAACTGTTGCCGAAGATATTACGCTTAATGCTACCGGGTCAATCAAAGTTGCTGGGAGCATAGTTGCCAATCTTGTGCAAACGGGGTCAAAAGGTAATGGGGGTAACATTACTATCGATTCTGGTTCCTTCTCATTACAAGATGGCGCTCAACTTACTGCCTCAACCGTTGGACAAGGGAATGCAGGGAATGTGACAGTGCGGGCACGAGATGCTCTTTCCCTTGCAGATGCTAATATCTTCAGCAGGGTGGATGCTGGGGGTGTAGGCAAAGGAGGTAATATCGACATCAATGCTGCAACACTATCGCTAATTGATGGCGCTCGACTGCAAACTACTACTGATAGTGCATCTGATACCGAGCCAGCAGGACGAGGGGATGCGGGGAATGTCAATGTTAATATCACTGGCGCTGTTGATATTGCTGGGGAGAAAAACGGTTTTAGCAGTGGGATTTTCAGCCGGGTGGAAACGGAGACAGTTGGCAATGGAGGTAATATTACTATCGATTCTGGTTCTTTCTTTTTACGCGATGGTGCTCAACTTTCTGCCTCAACATTCGGACAAGGGAATGCGGGGAATGTGGCAGTGCGTGCGCTCGATGCTGTTTCCCTTGTAGATAATGCTGCCATCCTCAGCACTGTGGGAACAGGGGGTGTAGGTAAGGGAGGTAATATCGACATCAATGCTGCAACCCTATCAATAATTAATGGTGCCCAAGTATTAACCATTACTCGTGAAGCGTTTGCTACCCAGGCATCAGGACGGGGGGATGCGGGGAATGTCAATGTTAATGTTACAGGCATTGTTGACATTGCCGGGGAAAAAAACGGTATACTCAGTGGGATTCGCAGTAGTGTGCAAACGGGGACAGTTGGCAATGGGGGTAACATTACTATCGATTCTGGTTCTTTCTCACTACAAGATGGCGCTCAACTTGTTGCTTCAACATTTGGACAAGGGAATGCGGGGAATGTGACAGTACGGGCACTTGATACTGTTGACCTTGCAGATAGTGCTGGCATTTTCAGCACGGTGTCAGCAGGGGGTGTAGGTAAAGGTGGAAATATCGATATCAATGCTGCAACCCTATCAATAATTAATGGCGCTCAACTGCAAACCCTTATTCGTGAAGCATCTGCTACCCAACCAGCAGGACGGGGAGATGCGGGGAATGTCAATGTAAATGTTACTGGCGTTGTTGATATTGCTGGACAGAAAAACGGTTTTTTTAGTACGATTAGCAGCGATCTAGAAACGGGGACAGTTGGCACTGGGGGTAATATTACTATCGATTCTGGTTCCTTCTCTCTAAGTGATGGCGCTCAACTTGCAGCCTCAACTTCGGGACTTGGGAATGCAGGGAATGTAACAGTGCGGGCACTTGATACTGTAACTCTAGCAGATGCTTACATCTTCAGCACCGTAGAAGCAGGGGGTGTAGGTAAAGGAGGCAATATCGACATCAATGCTGTAACCCTGTCATTAAAAGATGCTGCTCAAGTGCTAACCCGTACTGATGATGCATCTGCCACCCAGCCAGCAGGACGGGGGGATGCGGGGAATGTCAATATAAATGTTACAGGCGCTATTGATATTGCTGGACAGAAAAACGGTTTTGTTAGTGGGATTGGCAGCAATCTGGAAACGGGGACAGTTGGCAATGGGGGTAATATTACTATCGATTCTGGTTCCTTCTCTCTAAGTGATGGCGCTCAACTTGCAGCCTCAACTTCGGGACTTGGGAATGCAGGGAATGTGACAGTGCGGGCACTTGATGCTGTAACTCTAGCAGATGCTAACATCTTCAGCACGGTAGAAGCAGGGGGTGTAGGTAAGGGAGGCAATATCGACATCAACGCGGCAATACTATCACTAGATGGCGCTCAACTGCTAACCAGTACTCGTAGCGCATTTGCTACCCAGCCAGGAGGACGGGGGGATGCGGGGAATGTCAATATAAATGTTACAGGTATTGTTGATATTGCTGGTGAGAAAAACGGTTTTGTTAGTGCGATTGGCAGCCGGGTGGAAACAGGGGCAGTTGGCAATGGGGGTAATATTACTATAAATTCTGGTTCTTTATCGTTACAAGATGGCGCTCAACTTGTTGCCTCAACTTCGGGACTTGGGAATGCAGGGAATGTAACAGTGCGGGCACTTGATGCTGTTTCCCTTGTAGATAATGCTAGCATCTTCAGCACGGTGTCAGCAGGGGGTGTAGGTAAAGGTGGCAATATCGACATCAATGCGGCAACACTATCACTATTTGATGGCGCTCAACTGCTAACTCTTACTGATGATGCATCTGCAACAGCGCCAGCAGGACGGGGGGATGCGGGAAATGTCAATATAAATGTTACAGGTATTGTTGATATTGCTGGACAGAAAAACGGTTTTAGCAGTGGGATTGGCAGCAATCTGCAAACGGGGGCAGTTGGCAATGGGGGTAATATTACTATAAATTCTGGTTCTTTCTCATTACAAAATGGCGCTCAACTTGCTGCCTCAACTTCGGGACTTGGGAATGCAGGCACAATTAAAGTTAATGCTGCTGATTTTTTCACCATTTCTAGCAACAGTTCAAACATTAACACTGGCTTGTTTGTGAACTCCCAAAGTCCGACGGGTACTGCTGGAGATATTATCGTCACCTCACCTAGAGTTACTTTAGACAACGGTGGCACACTCAATGCCCAATCTGCATCAGGTAACGGTGGCGACATAAACTTACAAACTGATTTACTGCTTCTGCGTCGTGGCGCTTCCATTACCACCACCGCAGGCACAGCACTAGCTGGTGGTAATGGTGGCAACATCACTATCAATGCCCCGTCAGGCTTCATTGTTGCTGTCCCAAACGAAGATAGCGACATCACTGCTAATGCCTACACAGGCAGTGGTGGGAGAGTAGATATTCGAGCCTTTGGTATCTATGGCATTCAAAAGAGCCAATTCCCAACTTCTCTTTCGGATATCACCGCTAGTTCTGAGTTTGGTGTAAACGGTACTGTAGAACTTAACACGCCGGATATTGACCCTAACAGTGGCTTAGTCAACCTGCCAGCCGTACCAGTTGATACCCAAGTAGCACAGACTTGTCAAGCTGGTGGAAATTTAGCTAAAAGCAGTTTTACAATCACTGGACGCGGTGGCTTACCACCTAATCCGGGTGAAGCCCTCAGCGCTGACGCAGTGCAGGTAGATTTGGTGACTCTCAATCCGAAGGGCGATCCCCCCGATCGCTCATATTCTACCAGCAAAATAACTACCCCTGCACCAGAACCGATCATAGAAGCTACTGGTTTGACGCTAAACCAAAAAGGAGAAGTCGTCCTGACAGCAAATCTTCCCAAGACTTCTTGCATAAGTCGGGAAAAGGGGAAGGTGGGGACCCCTCTGGGGATAAGGGGCGGGGGGAAGGGGAAAAGTTCTGTATTGTCCCCTTCCCCTTTAACCTTTACCCTTTTCCCCCTCTTGCAAAAAACACTTTTGCAAGAGGTCTCCACCACTACGCCCCATACTCCTTGGTTGAAGCCTGCATCTTGCAAAGCAATTCGTAATTCGTAATTCGTAATTCGTAATTTAAGAAAGTCAGGTTGCAATCTGGTTTTTATATCGACCTGCAATGCCATTGTATTGACTGACAATTCGATTGTATCGGCTGACAATGCCATTGCATCACCTAACAATGCGATCGCATCAACTGACAATGCGATTGTATCGACTAACAATACCATTGCATCGGCTGACAATGCGATCGCATCGCCTTACAACGTTATTGCATCGCCTAACAATGCCATTGCATCGGCTTACATAATTTACAGCAGTTTTTATGTTTTTAGACCACACTCTTGATTCCTCTGTGCGTCTGGAGCGGCTTTGCGTGAGATAAAAAAGATGTGCTACATTTACCCGAAAATAGCTGTAAAAGCCTCCTGTTATCTTTAGAGTTGTAATGGGTATATTAAATGTATACTTTATTACGGTATAGATATATGCCTACCCAAGATACAACACGCCGTTTGCCTCCTCAATCAATTAGTCAAGATATTACTTCATTGCACGGTTTTCAAACCATCAGCACATACAATACAACCCGTGCTGATGCCTCTGCTGCAAACTTACAGCAAGCTTATCAAACTATGTTGAGTTTTCAACAAGCCGAAATCGAGAAACTAACTTTATACCGTGCTGCGGCTGATGCTGCGCGATTAGCAGAATGGGAATTTCACAATGCTATATTAGCTATGAAAGAAGTTGTGCGCGGGCAATATGGGTCAGACAGCGATCAAGCTCAAGCAGTTGGACTAAAGAAAAAATCAGAACGCAAGCGTTCTAACCGTAAAAAGTCAGTTGCGGCTGTAAGTTAATTAACTTAACCAATGAGTCAGTGTAGAGCATCGCTGACTTTTCTCCAAAAGCGATCGCTTTTCACTGCTAATTCTGGCGTTGCATAGTTGTGGGACAACTGCCATGCAAAGGAAACTCTATAAAATCATCCCACATTTATGCAACGCCCTAATTCTTAAGATTGCAGCACTCTACTTTTGGTTCAGTTGCAAAATCATTCAAACCCACAGCTTTCAACAGCGCCCTCCAAGAAGTATCTTGCGAATTGGTGCGACGCAATTCACTAGCAGCACTCAGCGCTTCATACCAAATACCATTAGCTGCATAAAGATTTACTTGCTGGCTTGGTGTTGCTTTTTCCAATTGAGTTTTCAAAGCAGGTTTTAGTTGCTCCCGTTTTACATAACCTTCAACATTAGCAATAATTTGCTTATCCTTCTGACAGTAGATGTTAAAATACCATCGGTATTGCTTGCCAATCTCTAAAGGTGCTGCAATTGAAGGCAAGCGAAGGTTTATTATTCCTGGTGTCCCCGTTAAAGAAGTTTTGTAAGTAGTCTGATTTTGTGCTTCATCTTCTAGGACAAACTCTCCAGATGCAAAGTCAGATGGATAAGGAACATAGAATACAAAACTAGGATGCTCTCTGATCGTGGTTCCAAACACTAATTCTGAGTTTGAATAAACAGGTACTAAAGCTGTGAGCCGCTTTTGAGAAGAAGTCAGTGGCTTATTCATATCCTGACCACAGCCACGACTACCTGCTTCTCCTCGCTTACCTGGTTCGCCAATATCTTTTGGTGGAGGTGGGGCAGCGAAAATCAATGATTGTTCTAATTGTCCATTGGATGCAGGCTGTGCCTGCACACCTATAGAGCTAAGAAATGTTAAACTAACGGCGAGGAAAATTTGAATCTTTTGCATAGAGAATTTCATCTTTTTTATTCCTCAAGTAGTAAAAATCAGTTGTCGTTGCTTTGTTGTGAAAACAAATAAATTGCCACTGTGCCGCCAGTAGCTACTAAAACCAAAGCTGATGGAACTAGGGGAACCCAAATTCCTTGGTAAAAGAGAATTAAGCAAAAAGCGTATAAGACTCCAAGTACACCTCCTGCTGCTAGTACTAAATATAGTCTTGAGCGATCGCTTGCTGCGATCGCCACTGATCCGGCTGCGGCAAACGCACCTCCAACCACTGACCAACTCCAAACCCACAAAACTTCCCCCCAAACTGGCAAAACAGATATCAAAGGTCGCCCATCCATCACCGCACTCACCAGCTGACTTACCATTTGTGCTTGCAGAACCACTCCTGGTATCTCTTCGGAAAAACCTTGCCCAGTCATGTAAGGGGTAGGACTATAATCACGAAAGCTTTGGGCAGTAGTACCAATGAGAACAATTCGGTCTTTGACTTGTTCAGGGTTGACTTTCCCCTTGAGAACATCTGTGAGCGTGACTTTAGGAGCAATTTCTCCAGGAGAACCTTGGACAGACCGGTAATTAAGCAACATTTGGTAGCCCCGTGTATCCGCTTGTTGATAGCCACCCATCTGAGGCTGCAACCGCTTAAAAATGACCTTGCCTAACTGCAAATCCCCAGAATCAGTGTATTTGGCAGAGATACCTTTTGCCTCTAAATAGTGGAATGCCAATTGGGCATTAAGGGCGTAGCGTGCAGTACAAGGGGAGGTTACGTCTGCTGGTTGCATTGCCAATAAATGACGACGCAGAACGTGGTCTGAGTCTGGGATAATATCACTAAATCCTTGACGTTCTACCGTCACCCCCAAAGGAGCTGAAATTCCAGGACGTTCTTTTGTGAGTTCTTGAACTTTGCAAATTGCAAAAAGCTTGTCATCTGTTTTCAACCTAGTTGCCAAAGAAGCTTGGTTGCGTTGTGATGGCTGATCGTGATAAATATCCAAGCCAATGGCTTTGGGTTCCAAGTGTGCAAGTTTTTCCAAAAGTCTGGTTAGTGCTAGCTCCGATAGCGACCCTCTTCTTTCCTTTTGTTCTGGTAACTGAAAATCTTCTTCGGTGACAGTGATTATCAACAGGCGCGGATCTTGCTTTTCTTGAGGACGCGATCGCATTAATTGATCGTAAGCTTGTAACTCCCATGTTTGCAATCTTCCCATTTGCCGGACTCCTAGCACGCTAATGGTGAGCATCACGCTCATGAGCAATCCCCTTATCAGTAAGCTGCTGTTAGATTTAATTAGGGGCTTTGGCCAAGTCATCGGTATGGCAACAGGATTTTCACAAATTATCGGCAACCAACTTGCCCCTGGAAATTTGTCCTCTAATCCTTGCAGTTTTTCTCTGGCAGTGCGAACTGCAATATATAAAGATACGCCTGAAGAAAAAGCTGCCAGAAAATGTTTTAAAAATGCTTGTGCCACAAGATCCGGCACAGGTTCTCGCATGACAATAATTTGGGGAATATGTAAATCTTGTAGTTCTCGCGCTAATCCCAATCCATCACAGGAGTTGAAAATCGCTAACTGTAACCCATTGGTGACAGCATTTCTCAGGGCATATTTCAGGTCTGCAATCGTTAAACTATCTTTGTCATTGATATAGATGCGACCAGTCTCACCCTCGCTTTTACTATGACCAGCGAAAAATAAAATGTTCCAAGGTTGGTTCCACAGCTGATCGTTGATGCGATCGCGTTGGGGCTGTGTCAAAAAGGTTGTGGTAGCATTAGGTAATTTTTTTAGTAATTCGCAGTCTTCGTCTACATTAATATCAGTTTTATCGCCCAAAACCGCCAATATGTTAATTTTGTGCCTGTAGGTAGATGTCTGCAATCTAGTTACTTGTTCTAACTCTGGAAGACTCAAAGCTACTTCGGCTTTGGTGTAGTCCAAATCAAGCAAATCCCATAGATGCCAAGGAATTTTCTCTAGCTGCATAGAAGCAGTGCGAATCAGCACTCGTACTTCTTCATTGGGCATTAAGTGTTTCAGCCATTTTTCCCGAATCCGCCAAAATGACTCTGACTTTAGCCAGTGATTTAAGTGCGATCGCAACTCACAAGCTTTGTTTTGACACTCATCACGCCGTTGGCTAATAGAACCATCGTAAATAATTTTTTTGGCTTTGAGGCGAGCACTTCCTAGACTACAATAGGTTGACCGCCACTCATCAATTACTTTAGCTATTTCTAGATTGGCAGGTAAATGACCAGAGGTTTCTATGCTGGGGCGTTTGCCATCTTCTCCAATCTCCAGCGTCACCCGCACCCCTAACTCCAAATCGCCATCTAGCTTCAGAACAACTAACTTTCCCATTTGCAGCACCCCTATTGTTTTTCGCTTCAGATGAGAAAACTTTCTATCACGCTAATATTCCCTAAGACTAATTTAATACTAAAACGTTCTCCCACATCGCCACTAAACTGTAATTGAATATTTTTATTACTGCTTCTAGTTTGCGCTTCCATAATAGATTCTCCCTCTACTCCTTCAAAATCAATTACCATCAGTTGAAGATTTGGTGGCAGATAATTTTCTCCCCATATAGGATGCACTTCTACGATAATGTCTATTTCCTGCTGATTCTCTTGAATAAAGCCAACGACTAGAATTACAGATTGAATTATTCCTGTTTTTCCTAAATCAATCAGCTTACCTCTGCTAACAAAAGAACCATTAGCACTTCTTAGATTCCAATCTGCATTAGCCCATTGATTATCAAAGAGAGTTTCAACTTCTTGCCAACCAACCTCAAAAACATTTTCCAACCATTGTTTCAATTTAATTAAAGTCTTGTTGTCAGTGGGCAATTGAGAAACTAACTCAGCTTGCCTCACTTGAGTAAGTTCTTCTAAATACTCCAGTAGATTGTCCAAAGGTTGCAAATGCTTGATTGGTAACAAATCAGTTTCTACCTTTCTGACAAATCCCAGCAGCGTTGCTTCTCGAAATGATTTCTTTATCTGCACAGCCACATAGCCAATTCGATTTGACTGTACTTCAGGCGGTATGTCAATAAATTGTGCATCTTCAAACACTGGGCGACATTCTAACGAACCCAAGTTTTTTAGCGACAAATCAGCTACATCCATAAGTGTTTGCTGTACAGGGTTCCAACTATCGCTTTTGTCTAAGTCTGTCTCAAATCCCATGTATTGTAGATAAGAGTTTACAAAAGACACGGACAAAGTATTGAGATAAACTTGTTCAGCTTTTTTTTGCGTGACTTGTCGCCTACATAACTCTTCTGCTCGATGTCTTCCGTCTGGCGGTATAGGGCCTGTAAATTTTAAAGAATCTGCGATTTTCTCCATATTTTTTGACCAGAGGGTTAAAGTTTCTTAAATATTAAATACATATATATTCTTGGAGTTTCTCAGTAAACTTTTTCAGGCATCGTTGGTAGAAACTATGTAGAGATGTGATTCCAATCCCCCATTCTGCCGAAATCTCTTTCCAGGAAATTCCAGAATATCTTCTTTTAGCTATAGCTTGAAAGTTTGCCTCTGGATGACCTTTTATATGTTCTTTGCCAAAAATAAACTCTGGATCAGATTCTATACATTCTATTATTTGTTCAGATAATGACATTGTTTGAGATTGAGATGATGGGATATTTTCTAGATGAGAGTCTTCAAGATTTATTTCATTTCCTTTGCCGATAACTTTGGGGATAGCTTCTGGAAAAAAGCGTTTACTCAATAGCATGTTTACCCAAGTTAGAACTTCGCCGCGTTCTGGGTCATACTTATTAATATTGTTATCTTGGCAAAGATAGAAAAATAAATTTTGTACCGCCTCATCATAAATATCTTCATAAAGTAGTTGAAATTGGCCTTTATAAGGATGAATAAGTCTACCCGACTGCCAAATGGCATTCATCAGCCGGGTTAAGGCTACCCGTTGTTCCTTAGTTGCCTGTGGGTGTTGTTGGGCTTTGAGCGCTAATTCTTTAAGTTGTACATCTTGTTGTTTTCTCCAGTCATTAGTCATAAAAGACCTCAAGTTCAAACGCACCAACTTGCGAATCTGTATATATCTCATATATAGATTGCGATTTTTACACAAACTAGCCACAATCGTTACAAAACTTTTCGCTCAGAGATTAAAGAAATGTAAGTAAGTATTAATACTGCTTAGTTAAGGAATTCAGAGATTAAAAAAATGTAAGTAGGTATTAATACTGCTTAGTTAAGGAATTTCTTAGTTAAAGGAACTCCAATAAATTATCTAATCTTGTTAGGTGAGCATCTTGCCTACCAGATAAGAGGGCAGTTCGGAAACAAGCTGTTCTGAAGAGAAAAATTACTTAACAATAACCCTCTTGTCTCCCCTATTTACCCTGCTTATCCGAACCAGATTAAATCAGTGAACAGTTAATAATGAGCATTAAGTTGCATAAAAGCAGGGTTAGAACTGCTTGCTACAAGCAAATCAACCTGGAAAAATGAATGACGATTAGCTTAATCATTAGAAGCAGTCAGAGATTTGACCCCGAATGAAACACGCCACTTATATTTTAGGACTTACGCACACTCTACGAATTCTTGGCGCTCTTGGCGTCTTGGCGGTTCGAGAAATTAAGCTTTTTAGCAATTTTTGCGTAAGTCCTATATTTGTAGGGGACTCTGACTTCTAACAGACAAATTAACTGATAACTCATAACTGTTGAGGGCTAGCCCTCAATCCCTAATTATTTTTTTCCAATAATTATTCTTTATTTTGTGGCATAAATTTAGTTAATGCGGGTGATATGTATACAGCAGCATTGATCACTAAGAAGTTCCTTATGAATAACTCCACCTACCAGCTAGACGATTCCGCTTTAACATTGCCAATTTCCCAATCCGCTCGCATAACTGCCCAGCAATTTGCTAACCAGCAGCCAAATTCTGAAAAAGCAGAGCAAGTTCGGCTGAATACCCTGGCTGTGTGGGTGGTGAATGACTACTTAGAAATGATGGATATTCCTACTAACCTCCAAGCTAGTGACTGCTGGAACCCGATTATGCGCCTCTGTGGTGATGTAGCTGATTTAGAAGTGCCCTCAATTGGTCGTCTGGAGTGTCGTCCTGTCCATCGACATCAGCAGATATGTTCCATTCCTCCAGAAACCTGGGAAGAACGGGTGGGTTATTTAGTAGTTCAATTTGATGAATCGCTCCAAGAAGCGAGGCTGCTTGGTTTTATCCCCAGTGTCAAAAATGAAAGGTTGCCTTTAGCGCAACTGCAACCATTAGAAGCGTTTATCGACCACCTGGCCCAACTGCGCCAATCCGTAGCTAGTCCACTAGTGAATTTAAGCCAATGGTTTGCTGGTATATTTGAGACAGGTTGGCAGACTGTTGAATCCCTATGGAACGTGCCGGAACTGAGACCAACTTATGCCTTTCGCAGTGTTGATACTTTGGAACTAAATGCCCTTAACCGACCAGAATCAATTACTAAACGTGCAAAACTGATTGATTTGGGTATCCAAATTCTCAACCAACCCGTCATCTTGATTGTAAAAATCAGCCCAGAAAAGGATCAGCAAACCAGTATTCATCTCCAATTGCACGCTACTGGTAATCACATTTACTTGCCAGCAGGAGTTCATCTCACCGTTTTAGATAGTTCGGGAACAGTATTTCTAGATGCTCAATCTAGAAAATTAGATAACTACATTCAGTTGCAGTTTCGCGGTGAACCTAGAGAGCAATTTAGCGTTAAAATAGCCATAAATGATACAAGTATTACCGAATATTTTAGAATTTAAAACATCTAGCTATTTTCCCTTTTTGTCGATAATTTATTAAGTGGTAATTGGTTAATTAAAAATTCAAGCCAGCTTTTAGGGATTTTGAAAAAAATCTGTAAATGCTTGTAGAGCCTGTTATGAGACAGGAGAACAGGGCATGGTTTCGTACAGGGGATAGCGACGGTCATGGGTAAGTTAGTGGTTCTGAAATTTGGAGAGGGTAGTTTTGAGCAAGGGTTTGCTGTCACCCTCGAAATTGGTGAAGAACACGAGCGTGCTACAACAGAAATTACGGGGAGACTACCTTCATTTCCCGAAATGCCGCTTTATTACAGTCATTGGCAGTCTAGTTATCGCCAGATAGGCAATCGTTATCGTCTCCATGCTGACAAAATGCAGGTGACGAATGTATCGATGATTCAAGATTGCGAAAACGCTTCTCATATTTTGCGGGCCCGCTTTAATACGTGGCTGCGAGCGGAGGAGTTTCGCCCTTTGAGGGAAAAATGGTTAGAAAGATTGTCGTCCACGGAAGAAGTGCGGGTAATTTTGCAAACAGAAAATAGCCAATTGCAGCTATTACCCTGGCATCTGTGGGATTTGTTAGAACGCTACCCCAAGGCTGAAATCGCCCTTTCTTCACCATCTTACGATCGCATTCACAAACCACGCACAAAAAATCAATTAGTCAACATTTTAGCGATTGTGGGCAATAGTCAGGGAATTGACACCCAGGCTGATCAAGCTTTGCTGCAACAGTGTAGTAATGCAGAGGTTAGCTTTCTAGTAGAACCACAACGCAAGGAATTGACTGAGCATCTTTGGGGAAAAAACTGGGATATTCTGTTTTTTGCTGGGCACAGTTCCAGTAACAAAAATGGAGAAAGCGGACGAATTTATCTGAATAAAACTGATAGCCTCACCATTAGCGAGTTAAAGTATGCTCTCAAGAAAGCCATAGAAAACGGCTTGCAACTAGCTATATTCAACTCCTGTGATGGATTGGGATTGGCGCGAGAACTGGCTGATTTGCAAATTCCTCAGATGATCATTATGCGTGAACCTGTCCCAGATCAGGTTGCCAAGGAGTTCTTAAAGTATTTTCTCGAAGGTTTTGCCAGTGGCGAACCTTTATATCAGTCAGTACGCCAAGCGCGGGAACGGTTGCAAGGGCTTGAGGATAAATTTCCCTGTGCGACTTGGCTACCAATGATTTGCCAAAATCCAGCGCAGATCCCACCTACTTGGGATGAATTAAGGTCTACAAAAACTGAAGCACCAAATTTAGGTTTGTCTATCAGACAAAGACTTATGATAACTTTGTTATCTAGTTTGGCGATTACAGGCTTAGTTTGTGGGCCGAGATTGCTGGGATTGCTGGAAAATCCAGAGATTGCAGCCTATGACTTAATGATGCGTCAGCGCCCTGCGGAGGGACTTGATTCTCGACTCTTAATAATCACAATTGACGATAACGATCTAGCAATTCAAAGAAAAAATAACGAGGATTTGATTGGAGCTTCCATTTCCGAAAAATCTCTTAACAAACTCCTGGCAAAACTGAATCAATACCAACCCCGTGCGATCGGCTTGGATATCTACCGTGATTTTAAAGCCAAACAACCAGATTTAATTGCTCGTCTTCAAACAACTCAGAATTTGATTGGCGTATGTAAAGGGAGCGATGTCACAGTAAATATTCCAGGAAATCAGCCGCCGCCAGAAATCCCCACAACAAATTTGGGATTCAGTGACTTTATTCATGATCGCGATGGAGTTATCCGTCGGCATCTTCTGTTCATGAACCAAGAGGCGACATCGTTATGTCCTGCTCCCTTTGCATTCAGTCTAGAACTCGCTTCCCTCTATCTGCGCCCTTCAGGAATTGAACCAAAGTTCACCCGTGAAGGAAATTTGCAGCTAGGTAAAACTATTTTTCGGAACCTGAAATCTCGGACTGGCGGCTATCAAAATATTGATGCCAATGGCGGTCAAGTCTTACTCAATTACCGTTCCCCAAAACAAATAGCCCAACAGGTAAAGCTAACCCAATTTTTATCTAGTCCAATTAACCCCAGTGCTATCAAAGATAAAATTGTTTTGATTGGTGTAGTAGCAAAGGGGGATTCTCCAGACACCTGGCCTACACCTTATGGCGTTCCTTTAGATGAGCAAATGCCAGGAGTGCTAGTACAAGCGCAGATGATCAGCCAAATCCTTAGTGCAGTGCAGGATGGGCGACCCTTGCTGCGGGTTTGGTCACTGTGGGCTGAGGTAGCCTGGATTTGGGGCTGGTCTTTAATAGGGGGAGTCCTGGCTGCTTGGCGAAAGCTTTCCTTCCCTTGGTTGGCATTGGCAGTTATTATTACCTCTAGTGTTCTATATTTAGTCTGCTTTGCTCTGTTAATTTCGGGTGCTTGGGTGCCTTTTGTACCTTCGGCTTTGTCGTTGGTTGTCACGGTTGGCTTGATGTCAATATTTAATTCAACAACAAAAGTTCGGGTGGCTACCCAGGAATAGGGCAATACACTTAGTTAAGAAAATTGATCTGTTAAGGCAGGCAGGGGAAAAGAACCTGATAATTGTATTGGACAGAAGAATTTAGATAATTTAAATTTTGGAGTTTAATAGAGAATGGAGAAGGATTATTTTATGAAATTTTTGGATAACCAGCAGATAAATCTACATACAAGGTTTGCATACTTAAGGGAAGGTTTTTATGAAGTCAAATTCACAACAGATAAAACTGTTTTTAGTAGTAGCTCTTAGCTGCACCAGTTTACTCGTTAGCTTGACTCCAGTACTGGCAAAACCAACTCTTAGTTCTTCACCTAGCGCTCGTGGTGCTAAAACGAACCTTGCTCAAGCTACAGCCTTTAATCAACCTTCGCTTCCATCTGGCCCGCCTCCTGGAGGCCGGGTTCGTGGTGGAGCAAAGCGCGACGGCGGGGATGCATGTCCACTTCCTATTACTAAAACTGACTTGACTGCTTTAGTGCCCTTTACTGAGGAAGATAACTCAGTGATTAATGTCTGGGGACAGACAACGGTAGAACACCCAAGTTGGTTTTTCTACGTGCCTTATACCAAAGATTTGCCCTACGCAGTTGAATTTGTGCTTCAAGATCAGGACTTGAAGGACATTTACAAAGAAGCGATCGCTCTACCAGATAAAGCAGGAGTTATCCGCGTTTCTCTGCCTACCAACGCTCCTGCCTTAGCACTAAATAAACAATATCGCTGGTTTTTAACTGTTAACTGTGACCGCCAAGAGAATTCTCCCCCGACTTTCGTCGAAGGAGTAATACAACGAATCGAACTCAAACCAGCCGCTCTCAAAGAGCTACAAACCACAGAACCTCTAAAGCGCTATGCTATCTATGCCCAAAATGGGATATGGTATGAGGCACTGACGACACTGGCCCAACTGCGCGATCAAAATCCTAAAAATGCAGGATTACAAGCAGAGTGGCGGAATTTGTTAAGCAGCATCCGCTTAGATGATATTGCAACAGAACCGATTGTTTCGGAAAAATTTTAGACGAAGAAACACATTCTCAGCAACTAAGTAGGTAGCCATAATTAAACATAAAATAAAATTCTAGTTGGTAGTGAGCGGTAAATCGACCACTACCAAGTAGGATTTTCAGAACTAAAATCTAAAATTGATTAACCTAATGGTCTGTCCCATTAATTTTGCAGGGCTACTAGATCCCCGACTTCTTCAAGGATACTGCTGGCGAATTAGGGGTCTAAGCTGTTTTAATCTTCTTTTTGCAAGATATCATCATCAATGCGTCGCTCCCGATTAACATCGGGATTTTCTGATGTCCAATTATCATCTCCTCCAAGCGATTCAGGAATTATTACAAGCTCAGTTTCTTTTTTATGGTCATTGCCCCATTCATCCAAAACATCTTTGATGAGTACTTCTTGCAACCAAATCTTAGCAACAACAGTTAGGGGTAGCGCCAGAAATAATCCTAAAAAGCCAAAGAAAGTGACGAAAAATAGTTGGGCAATTAAGGTTACGGCTGGTAGCAATGAGACTTGATGCGCCATAACAACGGGCGTGATGAAATTACTCTCAGCCTGTTGAATAAAAAAGTAGAGAATTAAGACAGCGATCGCTTTCCAAGGTTCATCCAAGAAAGCGATCGCCATTGCTGGTATTACACTCATCGTCGGGCCCAGATTGGGAATTAAGTTAAAGAATCCCGCTAAAACCGCTAAAGCTAATGCTGCCTTGACATGCAAAATTGATAAGCCAATCAGACTCATCAACCCCACTACAAAGATGGCAATTAAAGCGCCTGTAATCCATCCCTCCAAAGAGACTTCACATTTATCTAAAATCCCATCTACCCGCCGCCGATAAAATGAGGGGAAAAGCCGCACAAATACTTTGCGGTAAGCCACGGGGTCGGCTAAGATCATTCCCGTTAAAACCAACACTAGCAAAATCTTGAGGACAACTTCCAAAGACCCAGATACAAAGGCAAAGGAGTTTCCCAATAGCCGATTGGCAAAAGGCTGTGCTTGTTGGATAAGGCTATTGATATCTGGGATGTAGGGAATCAACTGAGTAGGAATATGACTTCTCAGGGCATCAAGCCAATCATTAAAGCGCCCAAACCCTTTAGGAACCTGATAGGTTAGTTCTTGAAACTGCTGTACAAATGGCGGCACAATTAGCCAGAAAAAACCCGCAATAACTGCAAAAAAGATAGCTACTGCGAGGAGGACGGCGAATCCACGCCTCATACCTAAGCGTTGGAAGCGTTTCGCTAGCCGATTTAAGGTGGTGGCTAACACAACTGCGGCAAACATGAGCAAAAGCACTTCCCGAATTTGCCACAGGATGTATAAAGAAAGAACGATGGCGATTAAGCCGATCCATTGACCGAGGTTCACAGGCTAACTCCCAACGGTTGGCGAGATGCAATTTTTTGGTAATTCAGCTAGATTAACTGATTTTAGTAACTTGTGCGTCTATGGTTTGAGTGAATTTTGTTTCTGTGCTTGGAATCGCCACAGTAGCGCGATCGCCATAATCGCGATCGGCAACAATACTATAATTAGCGCGTTGGTTGCTGTCGCCGGAATTGATAGACTTGGCCCTGCGTACTTAATTAATACCGATAACAAAGCTGAGAGTAAAAGCAGTTTCAGAACAAATCCTAGTTGATTTTGCATAAAAGTACGGCATACAAATTTTTGTGGTACACACGAAGCGCTGTACCGCCCAGTTTCTACAATAAACCTACAGATACAATCCTTTGCAACTTTCTTAGGACTTACGCAAAAATTGCTAAAAAGCTTAATTTCTCGAACCGCCAAGACGCCAAGAGCGCCGAGAATTCGTAGAGTGTGCGTAAGTCCTATTTCTTTGGGAAATGCGATCGCTTTTTTACGTGAAACTCAACCAGCCAAAAACTTGTTCCACAGTCAGTTCCAAATCGATACCGTCAAGGATAGGTAATTTATCAGCACCTTCGTATAATTCCACTCGCTGTCCAGGAAAAATCCCTAGCACACTTTCGTCTTCTGGGTTGATTAACCAGCCTAATTCAGTACCATTGCGCGAACAATGCAATAATTTACTCAACACTTTTTTTAACCTTTGATCTGGGGAAATAATCTCAATTGCCCAGTCAGGATGAATTTCAAAGCGGTTAGCAATTCTGCCAGATGGAGTTTTAGGAATTGTGTCCCAGCGAAATACAGACACATCAGGGACGATAGAAGCACCGCCAAAGGTACAGCGTAGTTCTGAAAAAGCGTAAGCAATTTTTTGGCTTTCAGTTACGTTATTAATAACATTACAAAATTTAGCCTGTAGTCGGCTATGTTCACCTTGGGGCATTGGTTTTTGAATGATTTCTCCGTTAATAAAGTCTGATGCTGGCTCAGTTTCTGGTAGTTTGAGGAAATCTTCTAAAGTCCGTTGGGGTTGAGTGGCAATAGTCATCAGCAAATAGCATAGAGGGGATAGTTTTATTATGGACGAACTTACAAAGCGCCCGATAGAGGCAGAATCTAGTTTAAATACTAATTGGCACTAAAATTATCATTCCAGTTAGGATAAGCAGAACCAAAGTAATGATTAAACCGACTCGTAAAGATATAGTATTTAAAATTACTAATAACCATACGAAAGCCACTTCAACTATAGTTGCTCCAAAAACTTTTAAAATATGTCTAGCTAATTGGAATAAAGAATAATCAGGATATAATGCAACGTTGCTGTTTTTTAAATAAAAATGTAAATCTACACTTGACCTAAGCAAGATAAAATTTAGTCTAATAATTAGTATCGTTGAAAGCAAAAAAGCAATGAGTTTAGATAATTGATTTTCAAGCCTCATATTTTTTGATAAACTCAATCCATCTTTACTTACAGTACCAAAGAGCGATCGCTACTCTGTGTGCTATGTGGTAAATGCTGTTAGCCAGTAGGGTGATATCGCTTTAGGGTAACGCACCATTAATAATTCAGAGTGCGATCGCGATCGCCTACTCTTAAAGCTTGCTACGCCTCGCATCCTTCATTTTTGATAGGTGCTAAAAATTATATTTTTGGGAAACCTACCAGGCGATTAACTTGGACTGATACATCACCAAAGGCTAGGGGGACAATAGTACCTGTGGTTAATGTCAGTTCAGTTGTGTATTGCCCATTTTTTAAGTCTCGAAATACTTGTAACTGAGAATTTTTGAGATTGACAACCCAATATTCAGCAATGCCTGCTTCTGCATAGATGTCTTTTTTATCACCTAAGTCTTTGCTCAAGGTTGACTTAGAAAATTCGATAATCCAGAAAATATCTTCAGGGTAAGGGTGGTGTTCTAAGTAGACCTCGCCTAGAGGTTTGACAATAGCCACATCGGGGACAGGTTCTGAGTTGTTTGGTAAGGTGATGGGTTTGGCATCGCGGATTTTTGCGCGTTCACCTAGCAGTGTGCGGAGATAATCAGCTGCTTCTGTATTGTAGTAGGCATGGGGTTCGCGTTCTGGGGGCATAACTATGAGGTCGCCGCGCAATAGTTCAATGGGTTGGTCGTCAAAAATCCCTGCTTCTATTGCTCGGTGATAGCGTTCAATTGTCCATTTATAGGTAGTTACCGTCATAGCTTTTTCTACCATTTCGACAATAGCTTTAGTTTGATTTTAGTTGATTGCAGGGACTTCCAAATAAAAAAATATCCCATCCCTGCGGGACGCTACGCGTAGCAAGATCCCCAAAGGGGTACGCTTTTAGGGGGATCTCTTAGTTGGAAGCAGGGGGAGGGAAAGTTGTTGTGATTCCAAAAATTGGATAATTTATTTTTTGGAGTTCCCTAAAATCCGAAATGGTATTACAACATTTTTTGCCAATTAAAACCATATTTATTGTTGAGGCACAGCATTGCTTTGACTCAAAAGCGTATTCTATTTAAGGGAAGATGCTGTAACACGAGTCTGTTTCTCATAACGTCAAAGCGGAAGCTGCTACAGACTGCGCGGAACACGGAAACGTCAAAGCGGAAGCTGCTACAGACTGCGCGGAACACGGAAACGTCAAAGCGGAAGCTGCTACAGACTGCGCGGAACACGGAAACGTCAAAGCGGAAGCTGCTACAGACTGCGCGAAACACGGAAACGTCAAAGCGGAAGCTGCTACAGGGAAAGCGGAAGCTGCTACTCTTAAGGTAATACCGTTTCACTTCAAGATTGATAAGGTTTGACACTCCCCCGCTACACCGCTTTGCGGTTAGCGGGGGATTCTTGCTTCTCAGAAACTTTATGAAGGCAAAATTTTTACTTCAGCAAGGACGTTAGCAGTTAGATTTAGCAAGCAAAAGCTGTCTTTTATTCCTGTTTATCCTGAGTTAGTTAAATTTAATCCAATACTGACATTTGTGAAGCGTCGTTTGCGATTTTAGATTTTGACTTCGAGAATGTTTTAAAAGTATGCGTGAGGTAGATTTCATCATTCTTAAGGCAACGAAGTGGAGGGAATAATCTCGATTTTCCGTTAACTTTTCAGATGCACTGGTTAAACCGTGTAACCTTCAACTCCGTTGCCAAATTTTAATTGTCTTATCCAAGCTCCCGCTAACCAACATCTCACCGGAAGCTGTGAAAGCTAATGCTGTGACTATATGAGTATGACCTGTAAACGTACCCAGCAATTCCCCAGTTTGTAGATGCCACAACTTAATGGTTTTATCAGCACTACCGCTAGCAATTATTTGTCCATCGGGACTTAATGCGATCGCATATATTCTATCTCTATGTCCTTTCAGAGTATGAAGTAATCCCCCTGTCTCCAATTGCCAAATTTTAATCGTTTGATCCCAGCTACCACTCACGAGCATTTTACCATCTGCACTAATGGCCAAAGAACGAACGATGTGAGAATGACCCATGAGAGTATGCAGTGGTTGTGCATCCTTTAAACTTTTTATCCCCGTCTGGGGTAAGGTGCGCCAGACTTTGATTTTGCGATAGCTACCTGTAACTAAAGTTTCGCCGTCTCGACTCAAAACCAGGGAATGAGCAGCTGTATCATCTAAAGAGAGTGCGATCGCAACCTGACGTTGCATCAAATCCCAAAACAGAATTTTTCTATCATCTCCGCCTGTTGCTAACATTCTGCCATCTGGGGTGAAAGCAGCACACCGCACTACCCCATTATGTTTGTGCAAAATATCTATTAAATCTAAAGCGCCTACATGCCAAAGCTTAATTGTGGAATCTGCACCGCAACTGACTAAAGTTTGTCCATCTGAACTAAAAGCTACGGAATTCACTTCATCCACCAGCCCAGATATCACCCAAGGATACTCTGATAATGTATCTATTAATTCACCCTTGCTTAAATCCCAGAGTTTTGTCTCTCCCCGACTACCACTTGCCAATATGGGTAAAGTGCCATTATTATACCCAGAACTGAAAGCTAGGCAATTAATACCTCTGGTGTGTCCTTGCAAAGTTTGCCAGCATTCCCAGTCACCGACTATACCCTTAAGGCAATGCTCTGATGGTAGAGTCTGTATTGTATCTGCGATCGCTAAATCATGAATTAATGGCGACGTGTCTTTTTTACCAATAAGTGATTCTAAATACCAATTTAACCCCCCTGCATACAACAAGTGACTCGGATTAATGTAGAGTTTTGGTTCAGTAAGTTCAATTTGATTTGCAGGTAAAAAGCCTGTAATTATGCACTGTTTCTCGTCGTATCCTAGCTTACCTGTAGATGGATAAAACAAACACAGAAAAATTAATACTTGGTGCTTTCTTAAATCTTCTTGAGTAACCGACCACCTAATTTTGTTTTTCTTAATACCATTAAAACTTTCTCCATCAGCAACATAAACTTGAACACTTAGCTGAGGATTATCTTTTAGTACATAAGAAAACTTGCTTTCGCCACACAAACTTCCCTCATCATCTAAAACCATGTTTTCCACAGTATCTTGTGATACCTTTTTTACCAACTTCCCCAAACGTTCAGTTATCACCCGGTCAACAATATGCTCCCGCAAAAGATAATCTTGGGCTTGTTGTTGGAAATATTTGGGAAAAGGTATCGTCCAGTCAGGAGGTTCAGGATATTCTGGTGGCGTTGGCGGCGGATTTTTGGCAAGAACTTCTGCTTGTTGGCGAGAAAGTTCTTGGAGTCTAGCCAAAGGCTCGCCCCAAAAAGCCATAATTTCAGTGTGACAACCCTTGACTTGACTTTCTAGCAAAGATAAGTCATAAGTTTTAGGTTTTTTCACACGTTGAAGGAAGTCAGCTTGTTGAGATTTGAGTAAGCTAATCCAATCCATCTGCATTCCTGCGGCAAACTATTGCATACCTACGGTAAGCTATACCAATGCAATTACTCAAGTTTATAACCTTAGTTAATTAAAAATATAGGAATCCGGTTTGATTTGGAGAAAATATACGTAGGATGTGTTAGCACGGAGAGTACGGCATCAAACTCGTGTTCATAGTGCGTTACGAACTCCGTTCTAACACACTCTACAATACTTAATTTCGTTCAAAAATCAAATAGTAATCCTATACAGTAATTCTTAGTAGTCTAATAAAACACAGCAATTAGCAGATGTTTCTGAGAAAGATAGAGATTATTGCACTTAGACATTTCATGAACTGATGCAGTTGAAGTATATAGAATTAAATGATGTCAGTCAATTCTAACGGAGATGGAGAAAGAGATACTGTTTCCCTAGAGACAGTTATAGCCGCAAAGGAAAGTTTAATGTGAGAGGGGCTTCAAAGATTGCCGTAACCTGAAGTCAACAAATCCATACACAAAAATAACCTATTACAGCACGGCGGAAGTCAAAAGTCACACATAATTGTATTCCGAGCTTCTTGTACCATTTCAAATCAATAAATACCTACTAAATTCTTGAATACTAAAGCCAACAACCCACAAATGAGTATCATACTGAGTATATAAAAGGTCTTGGTGGTACGTTGAACCATAACCCAGATTTGCTGGTAGGAAAGTTGATAATTCTGGATGAGAAAGAATGCTGGAGGATTAAACCAATTCGCAATTCGCAATGGGCTAACGCCCCGCTCCGCTAACGCAATTCGCAATTACGTTTTGTGACGGGGATTTAGACCCCGACACAAAACGTGCTGCCTATCTTGCTGGGGACTTAAACCCCCAAAGTTCGTTAATAAAAATTCCGTACTTGGAACGCTAATTTCTGATAGCTTATCCGTAAGTCCGAGAAAGTCTATGAATTTTTGACCTCGACCATCAATTTGATAATTGAATGACTTGTCAGGTTCATAGTAATCAGCAGTAACACGTTGTTCCAAAACCGTAATATTTATCCAACCACGTTTAGCCAACATTAATGCGGTGGCAAGTCCACTAGGCCCCCCAATACGGTTCGGATAAGCATTTTTCACTTTCCTTGTGGTCTGGGGAAAGGGTAAGGGGTAAAGGGTAAAGGATGTATTGAAAACCTTTCCCCTTTTCCCTTTGCCCTTTAACCGAACCGTATTGCTAGGCCCCCCACCAACAATTAATACATTTTGGCGAAAATTATTACTTTCTTTTTGTGTAAACAATTCTTCAGTTACCATGAGCCACGAAAATGGGGTAGTATATCTTACTAATAAGCTACTTAAAAACCAGGAAAAGTCATTACGAATTATTTTAACCTTTGCGTTTTGGTTGTCTGGTTGTAGTACTTAGATCAGAGGAGTCGCCAAAAGTATCCTTTGCCTCAATCTGTTTAATTTTCATTTGCAAATTCAAGTCATCACTGCTAACAATTGTTTCTAAATTTGCTAATCTTTGCTCTAACAGTTCTATTTGTTGCTGTTGCAAATAGTTAGTTTTTGATTTTTGCTCATCAGAACGCCAAACAGCAACCGTACCAACAGCTGCGCCACCAATTGCAACTAAAGGAAGAATAGCACCGCTTCTAGTAACGACTGATAGTGGGACGCAAACTCCGAGAATGGCGACTGTAATTACCCAAATTCTTGTGGTGGCAGATAATCTAACATCTTGGTATTGTTCTAGATTGGTTTGATATTTTTTAGCCATAAATTTATCCTTGAAGTTTATCCTTGAAAACTTATTTGCAAGATTGGCACAATCGTTTATTACACAATACTTACTGCGATCTGCTGTAAATAGAATTTTTGTACTAGTATTTTTTATTGTCAGTAGGTAAACATAATTCAATGTAAAATACCAATCAGCAAAATAATTTTCCTGACTCTTATACAGATGCGATTAATTGCGTCTCTACTACTGCCTTCTTCCTTTACTTAGTTACTTCGTTATTTTAGATCGTTGATGAGCCAGACTCCACTACAGTTAGACCATATCTCGACTTAGAAGCTACTCAATCCCAAGAAAAGTTACGTTTGCTGATGAGTGAAATTATTAGTCTGTTTATTGACACTTATGTTCGCCACCAGCCAAAAGCATCCCAGGAGCTTGAGCAATTATTAACTGCTGCCAATCCTTTGATAAAATCTTTTGAGCGTAAATAGTTAAGCTTATTAGCTAATCCAAAATCAATATGACAAGTGCATCTTATATTTTTCTGGCTGGAGCAAGTCGCGGTGTTGGTCGAGAAATTGCTCAATATCTGACAGCGCAACAGCTAAAAGTCAAAGCACTCCTGAGAACAACAGCAGTTGCTAGTGAACTAGAAAAAATCGGTATTGAGGTAGTTCTGGGAGATGCCTTGAATGTTGGCGATGTAGAACGCGCAATGCTTACAGATGAACCTATTCACACCGTTATCAGTACTATTGGCGGTTTACCATCAGATGTAGAAAGACCCGATTACCCTGGTAATAAAAATCTGATTGATGCAGCAGTTAAAGCTGGGGTGCAAAAGTTTATTCTTGTGTCTTCCATTGGTGCTGGCAATAGTGTTGTTGCTGTCTCACCCCAAGTTTTAGCGGTACTGGGAAAAGTTTTAGCTGAGAAAGACAAAGCTGAACAACACTTAATTGCCAGTGGACTCACCTATACAATCATCCGTCCTGGTGGACTAAAGTCAGAACCAGCAACAGGTAATGGTGTTTTAACTGAAGATCCGCACATTATTGGTAGCATAAATCGTGCAGATGTGGCGCAGTTAGTTGGTCGCTGTTTAAATAGTGAGCGTGCCAATAATAAAATTTTGTCAGCGATAGACCGAAATATGCAGTTTGGACAAAGAGAATTTGCAGAATTTACTTTGCAGTAATTTAAGCACGCCACCGGAGTATCTGACCCTTGACAGGATTCACAAATTCTCGTCTTTCAGCGACAGACTTAGCATACTCTCGCTTTAACTGGTAATACCACTGCGCCTGCATATCTGAGTCTTTAATCAGTCGCAGCACGGGATTATATTTCAAACCAATCTGCTGCTTTTCTACAACCGTTCGGTCTTGACCAATGAAAGTTCGCGCCAGCACATGTAACAGTGGCTTGAAAAATCCTACCCAAGGAAGTGTCCAGTAAAGAGCAAAAGTTACTTCAGTTTCTGTGTCTGAAATTGGTGTAACTGCCGTTAAATTAACGACTCGATGGTTGCCAATTGTGGTTTCTTCGATTCTGACTCCAGGTAAACGAAAAGAAATCTCCGTTTCTGGCACACCACCGCCAATCAGCCAGTATAATCGACCCCCATTTGCTGGTAATCGATGTCGTCGCATTGTGAAGCCATAGGGCGAAGCATCGAATTGCTTCACTTCTTCGTGCAGTTGCTCACTTCGCCACCACCAAGCGCGATGAACATAAGGTGAATGAGCAGGGTCCATCAGACCTACCACTGCATGATCTATAAAACAAGGGAACTTTACCACTTCTACGAACTGGTGAGAGCGATCGCCAAACCCTGGAATTACCGGAATCTCCATCTCAGAAGCAGGTTGAGGGTTATCGGGATCAGCCATATATATCCAGATATTCCCTTGTGCTTCCCGGACTGTATATGAATCTACGTCAAAGCGCCTCAAATCCATTTGCTGCTCTTCTACAAGAGAAGGTATTGCAGTGCAGCGTCCAGCCGGGTCAAAGCGCCAACCGTGGTAACAGCATTCTACTTCTTGTCCATTGAATCTACCACAACTCAAGGGCACACCACGATGTGGACAAATATCTGTCATCGCAGAAACTTTACCATCCTGACTGCGGACTAGCAGCACTGGTTCTCCCAAGAAAATGCGGCTGATCATCATACCTGGCTTAATCTGATTACTAGGCAGAGCATAGTACCAAGTATTACGTAATACAAAGTTATCGTTATTTTTCATCACTAATTGCGTCTGCCTTTGTCACAACAAAAGTTCTGGTTTGTGGAAAGGAAGGTTATGCTTAGAAACATTCTTTCAGGGTTTTAATTGCTGTAGGTAATTCTCTCAGATTTAGGTTGCTCTAAAAGGATTACAGGTGTGAAGTTGCATTATTCACCAGAAATTTGAAAAAATACCGTTCTTTTGCGCGGCCCATCCAACTCAAAAAACAATACAGATTGCCAGGTTCCCAGAGCTAATTTACCATCCACAATGGGAATTATCTCACTAGTTGTCAGCATCATTGCCATTAAATGAGAGTGAGCATTAATTGGTTCATCTTCCGGGACATCTCTTAAATGCAAGTCATTATGTAAATAGCTGTCTGATTCAGGTGCTAATTTTTGCAAAAACACTTTTATATCTTCTAATAATCTGACTTCATCTTCGTTGATAGCTAAAGCTGTGGTTGTGTGTCGAGAAAATACTAAAATTTGTCCATTTTTAATTGATGTTGAAGTAAGAAAATCTTGGATTTGTGGTGTTATATTATGAATATTAATTTTTGGTTCAGTTTCAATTTCAATTAACTTATTAATAATTGGCATCTCTTCAATTTTATATTTGGGATTGTAAAGGAGGTACCTCAACACAGTCTAACGTTCTCATAAATTAAATATCAACTCTTAACAGACGCGATTAATTGCGTCTCTACTCCTAACTCCCAACAGACGCGATTAATCGCGTCTCTACAAACTCCTAACTATAGTTTCCAAACCTTGCACTAATCTTTCTATACCATCTTTTGCTGTATCTTTTTGCAGCGCACCGTAGGCAACGCGGAGGTAGCATCCGTCATCCATACCAAAGGTTGTACCTGGAATAACTGCTACTTTATGTTCCTGGATTAGTCTTTTAACTAACTCCAAAGCATTCATCTGAGTATTAACTTTGAGGAAAAAATAGAAAGCACCATTGGCAGGTGTAATACTACATAAACCTTGTAGGCGGTTAAGGGAGTCGAGTACTAATTGTCGAACTTGAGCTATTGCACTTATATGACTCTGTAAATACTCCGCTTTTGCTTGCAATGCCCCTAAAGCTGCATATTGGGAAATTACTGGCGGACAAATCAAAATTGTATCCTGGACTTGTTTGACGGAAATAAATAAGTGTTTGGGAATCACCATGTAGCCAATGCGCCAACTGGCAAAACCGTATGCTTTAGAAAGGCTAAAAAGAGAAATGGTGTACTCGCTACTATTCTCAAATGCACCAGGGGAAACGTGTTTTACCCCGTTATAGGTAAAGTATTCATAAGCTTCATCGCTGATGTGGTAAATGCCGCAAGTAGCGCAAATTTGATTTACTTGGTGCAATGCTGTTTCTGAATAGACAACTCCAGTCGGGTTATTTGGTGAAATTGTCACCACAGCCCGCGTTTTGGGGGTAATTGCTTGAGCGATCGCATCTGGACGCAGTTGGTAATTTTCATCTGTCGCCACTAACACTGCACGACAACCAGCCATTGCGATCGCCATTTCGTGGTTGAAATAGTAAGGCGTATTCAAAATAATTTCATCGCCTGGCTCAGTTATTGCAAGAATGGCATTCATAAATGCCATATTGCTCCCGGCTGTCACCACGATACAATTTTCCCCATTGATTTCAATACCGTTGAAGGTTTGCAATTTTTCTGCAAGTGCTGTCAGCAACGGGGGAATTCCTTCAACTGATTTGTATAAATTATTAGTGGGTTCGGCTAAGAATTTGGGTAAAAATTCTATTGCTTCCGGTGGTGGATTGTAATAAACAACACCCTGTCCTAGAGAGATTGTTCCAGGAGAGTCTTTAATCAGTTCCCCAACCACAGGAATAATTGGCGACTGTACCGCCTGCATACGAGAGGTTAGGGATTCCATATTTCCTTGCCTATCTATCTACCTGGCTTTAGTATCCCTTAATCTGGAAAAGATGGAAAGTTCCTTTGTGATAGATTCCCACACTTACAATACGCTTCGGTTAAAGGACGAAGACATGAATTGTGGTTGGTACTGTTCGTGATCTTGCTAGGTACAATGACAGGATATTGTGGCTACCGACCGTAGTCAACGTCTGGAAGCTCAACAGTTACTTTCTGATATCCACTTGTCTTGGGGCATCGAAAATCGGCTGCATTGGGTTCGAGATGTGACATTCCAAGAAGACTTTCCACCACGCCGTGGTGGCAATGCCCCTGTCAATTGGTCTATCTTACACAACTTTTTCATTACGATCGCCCGCAAACTCTGTTTCCGAACTATTCCTCAAGCACAACGTGCCCTATCTAACCAACTGCACAAAGTTTTTTCTTTCTTTGTATGAAATCACCCTGCTCTGGGGATAAGGGGCGGGGGGAAGGGAAAAAGTTCTGTATTGTCCCCTTCCCCTAAAACCATTACCCTTTTCCCCAAGAGTGCAAAAAACACTTTTGCAAGAGGTCTATAGGTTTAGTGCCTATACTTATACCTTAAATCACAGCTTCTTGGCGTTGACAATCAAAAACAACCATGTAATAAGCATTTGGTGTTTCCTGGGGGAGATGCCGCATATAGCCTTCGGCATCAGAACGGCTGCGGAAGCGAGCAACAATTTCCCGTTGCGTATTAGGAAGTAGACGAGCGATCGCCCAAGAATTGAGGCGTTCTTTATAAGCAATAGCTTGATTGTCTGATTTAGAGGCTTTGTAATCCGTATTTTCTGGCATAATTATGTTAACCGTATGAAGTTTAATGAAGGGCGTTAATTAGTTTCTAGGTAGGAATGCACTAACGCTTTTTTTTAATGCTGCTGCCACCTTGTTATTCGATTATTAAAAAATTGTCAACATTGAGCGCTATATTTTAGACCACTGAGGTTAGAATTTTCAGGTGGCAATGAATCTCAAAGCCTTAATTTGTAATTGTTTTTAGAGCATAACAATGCTCAAGCAGAAAGTTTGGCAAATATTGGGTTTGTATGATTTGTATGCATACACATAAGTAAAATCTGTACCAGTGTAAAAATGAACGCAAAGGTCTTCAAAAATACTATTAAAAAATTTATATCTCAAAGTTCTCAAAGCACTTAAAAACGAAAACAACACAAAAAAGCGTGCATTCTGACTAAAGGCAAAGCAAGAGTTGCTCCACCCCTAAATTCTTTTTCAATTTTACCTATTTCTCCCTTCACCACTCCTTATCTAGTAGGGATTCAAATTCAGCTTGTAAGGCGGTTATATCCGCCAATCTTGCGACTAGTAAATTATCCTTACCAGCATCAGTTAAACGTACTTTCCAATAACGAATGCTGTCTGAGTTATTCAACCAAAACTGAATCACGGTATCTACCACTTGATCCAGATTCCAATCCCACTTTGCTGGAACTGATTCCACTGATTCTAGAAACGTATCTAGTGTACAGGTATGCATTCCCAAGTATTCCACGCCTTGGCGGGGTGGTTTTTGCCCATTTTGCTGTTGGTGATTAAAAAACTGCAAAAGTGGAGATACTCCGACAATATCAAAAGTATATTTCATACTACCACTCCCAATTTTAAATTACTTGCAGTAAAGCTTTAGTTTTTTCTAACATAATGTCTAAGAAGTAGCTAAAGCATCTATAAAAAGTATAATTTATACCTATATTATAAACAGTAAACCTTAGTCAATAATTAGCACTGGCAAGCCTTGAGTGCTAATTTATTTTAATAGTTTGATTTATTATTAAAGAGCTTCGGTAATTAATTAAAGGGTGTATATAGAATTGTAAATTGTTTATTTTTTTAAAATTGTCATTAGTCATTGGTCAATAGTCATTAGTATTATTAAACACGAAAAATCGTGTATAACTACTAATGACTAATGACTCGAAATCCCCCACCTTCAAGCCGGGGGATGAGTTAACCTCTCTACTGCCTGATTTTTAAATCCCTACCCTTGAAAGCTGCCTCCCCTGCTTATCCGAATCGTATTGGGCCCAAAAGTCAAATAACGCACAACCTCACGATCGCTAGCGTATTGATGAACTGCTTGCCAATCTGATTCTACAAAGTCTCGCAGTATGAGACGTTGGGTTTCTAGTGGTATCATCTGGAAAATTCTGCACGTAACTGATTGACTACCCGATCTAGCCCCACGGAATGAGCGGCTTTGAATAATAAACGATCGCCTGCTTGCACAAATGTCTTTAACCTAGCCACCAAATCAGCATGAGTTGCAAAGCACTCCGATGGAATACCTTTGGCACTAATAGCGATCGCTTCGGCATCTTGTCCATCAACCAAAACCAACAAGCCGTCTAAATTCAAATTTTTTACTGTTTCTCCCACTCGCTGGTGCAACTGCTGCGATCGCTCTCCCAATTCTTTCATTGCACCCAACACAGCAATTTTCCGTTTTCCGGGTGTGTCTGCCAATAATTGCAAGGCTGCGATCATAGCTTCTGGTGCAGCATTATAGGTTTCATCTAAGATTACCACATCGTTGGGTAAGGTAAATCGCTGCGATCGCCCTGTGGGCATATCCACCATTACACCTGCTTTAAGGCTTGCCCAATCGATCCCCAACACTTTTGCTACCGCTAAAGCTGCCAAGAAATTTGTTGCATTGTGACGACCAGGTAAAGGTACAGGTAGTTGGATTCCGGCAACTTCTACAGTGTCGTTATCAATTAATTGTCCTTGGATATCCCCACCAGAAAAGCCGTAAGTTAAAACTTCTCCGTGCCAAAATTTTGCTGCCGTGGACATTAATAAAGGATTGTCGTGGTTGAGAATTGCCACACTATCAGCAGACATTTCGGCTAACAACTCACATTTTGCTTGTGCGATCGCTTCTTCCGAACCCAGTAATTCAATATGTGCCGTCCCTACATTGGTAATCACTCCAATTGTTGGACGTGCTATTTGCGTCAGTTCGGCAATTTGTCCCCTACCCCGCATCGCCATTTCAATCACGGCGTAGTCATTTTCTGCGCCAAGTTCTAGGAGAGTTTTCGGGACACCAATTTCGTTGTTGTAATTTCCATAAGTTTTGTGAACAAGCCCCTTAGTTCCTAAAACTGCGGCAATTAATTCTTTAGTTGTAGTTTTACCTACGGAACCTGTTACACCAATTACAGGAATGTTAAAGCGATCGCGCCACCATCTGCCAATTTTCTGATATGCTTTGAGGGTGTCTTTTACTTGTAATACAGGAAGCCCCGGATTTTCGTATTCAAAATCCACAATTGCCACTATTGCACCCTTTGCGATCGCAGTTTGCACAAATTCGTGTCCATCAAACTTTTCGCCTCGTAAAGCTAGAAATACTTCACCCGGCTTCAGGGTACGGCTATCTGTTTGTATACCGTAACTTACTTGTTTTAAAGCATTTTCAGATAAGTTTACAGAACTGGCCAAAAGAACTTCAACCAGTTGGTTTAGGGTGGCAGAACAATGCATAATTAATTTACAATTTAAAGTTCAAAATTATAAAATCGAATTATGGCATAATACTGCATTGAACCACAAGATTTACGATTTTTTAAAAAGGTCTTATTTATAGATAAAGGCGTACTTATGTAGATACGCCTCTATAGCCGATTCATTTGTTGCCAAGATGTTTGAAAAATAGTCTACTCAATGCCTTTTAGTTAAAAGAGTTTGAGAGTTGATTAGGGTCTAGATTAGCAGGAAATAATAAAATTTCCTTGCCTTCTAAGTTTGCTTTTTGGTGAAGCAAAATTGCCTTTTCCAAAGAACAATATTTAATTGGAACCCATCTGTCGCTATAAAAGTAGACAGTTACTCGGCTCATTGCATACTCTTTCAACGGCAGTGGAAGAGACCAGGATGAGTCCCCAGTTTGAACCTTACCTGTTGAGTCCATGCTTTGAACCTCAGTTATTAAGTATATATACTTTCACTCATCAGGATGATTTGAAGTAACTGTCATAAGTAATAAGAAACTACCTTGAAATTGAATCTTTAGGTAAAAATAAGAATAATTACAAGTGAAGAAGGCAGGAGGCAGGAGGCAGGGGCAAGGGAGACAAGGGGACAAGGGGACTTAAATCAGAACTTGCAACAAGTGTTTCCCCTTGTCCCCAAGTCCTCTTTCCCATGCCCAATGCCCAATTCCCAATACCCAATACCCAATGCCCATGCCCAATGCCCAATGCCCAATTCCCAATACCATAATTTAAAATCCTGCCGAACGATGTGAAGGTTTCAAACTCAGGGGTGATGAGTAATTAGCAACTAAATTGACAAAATCACACTATAGAAAGTGATATTAAGCGATAGATAGCGCTTGTAAAGGATAACGACCATGATTAAATCTTGGATGGTGATTGGGGGTGTCGCTTTCTTAGTTGCTTTAGCAGCTAACGTAATTACACCTAGCGATCGCCAATGGTTCAAGCGCTTACAACGGCCGAGATGGCTAACTTTTGAGGGTGCGATTCCTATTATCTGGACTGTAATATTTATTTGCGGTGCTTGGTCAGCTTATATTGTCTGGGAAAAAGATCCAGGAAGCACCTCAACCTGGTTAATCATGGGTTTATACTTGCTTTTAGAAATTGTAACCATTGCCTATACACCTGTAATGTTTAAGCTTCGCAGCCTGAAAGTCGGTACAATTCTTGGTGGCACAGGTTTTATCATTTGTGCTTTATTGATACTTGCAGTTTTAGGTTTTTCTGGTTGGGCAGCACTATTACTAGTTCCTTATTTGCTGTGGAGTCCCATTGGTACTTATACCACTTGGCAGATGATCAGTCTCAATCCTCAAGATGCTTAAGATTCGCACCAGGGAATGATTAAACATATAGCTTAAATTGTCAAACTTGCAGTGTATGACTTGACAAAATACACAAGCAGGAGTGCATTATGATTCCATCTTGGATAATAATTGGGGCTGTAACTTTCTTCGTCGCCCTTGGTAGTTTCTTCATCACACCGCGTGATGTTAAATGGTTTGCAAATTTAAGTCGCCCACGTTGGCTAGTTTTTGAGCCGCTAATTCCGGTCATTTGGACTGTAATTTTTGTTTGCGGTGCAGCTTCAGCTTATATTGTCTGGGAAAAAAATCCCGGAAGCCCAATTACTTGGCTACTAATGGCTTTATATCTCTTGGTAGAAATTATCACCGTTGCCTATATACCTACAATGTTGAGGTTTCGCAGCCTCAAAGTTGGGGAAGTTCTTGGGCTAATCGGTTTGATTTCAGGCGTTGTCCTCGCAATCAGCGTTTTGCCAATTTCTTTAACGGCGGCGCTGTTACTCCTTCCCTATCTAATTTGGACTCCCATTGGTACTTACACTACCGACGAATTAAAAGAGTTAAATCCTTTAGATGCATAGTACCGCAGGGCGGAAGTAACGCAGTCGAAAGTCAAAAGTCAAAAGTATTATGAAATAAGCTCTTTAGGGATTTTAAATAGTTGCTCTATTCGCAATACGGTTCGGATAAGGTTTTTTGATGACACGCTCTAGATCCAAAGACGCGATAAATCGCCGTCTTTACAATAATCAGTCCTTTGTAGAGACGGCGATTTATCGCGTCTCTTGCCTTAACCGAACCGTATTGGCTCTATTCGTACCGTAGCATACTAGTTTGAGATTTTGGATTGTTAAAGAGTTTCTGGTAATCGCATTAGATTGTTCAATCCAAAATTCAAAATCCAAAATCTAAAATTCTTCTGCCTGCATCTATGTAAGACGCCCATAACGTGCTGTGACAGGATTGGCTGGATTCGATTGATTATTCAGCCAAGCCCACATTTGATCGCCAATAGAAAAATGCCACCACTCTCTAGGATTGCGTTGAAAGCCTGCTTTTAACATTACATTTTGCAATAACTGACGGTGAGCATGATAATTTTGGGCTTCTGGGCGATCGCTATTGGCATAATAATCTGGGTGCGATCGCTCTGACATTTCATCAATGGGCGAACCCATATTTACTATTTGCCCTGCATCATCTACTAGCGTCACATCCACCGCCGCACCTGTACTGTGAGGAGGGGGAGTTTTTTCATCCAAACTTGGTAAAGCCCAAATTGCATAAACCGCTTCCCAAATTTCTTGGCGTTGGTTTGGGGATAATTCCACATCAGTTAATCCCCTATCCCGCACTGCTTGAGCGAAGCTGTAATCTACCATAAACTGCTGGACTGCGATCGGGCGATAAGCATCAAAAATTTGGATACGCCAGTTTGGATGCAGCAGTTGAAGATAATTTTGCGCTTGGATCAATTTTTCAATAACGCTTTGACGAAGATAATAAGGGGAGCGATCGCCATAAGTAGCACCTAATTTTTCATAAGGATGGGGAGATTCCACCGCAAACAATTCTAAAGGAATCTTTATTAGCGGTTCACCACACTCAAAAATTGGGATTTGATGATAGGGCCTCATGTGAATAATTCGTAATTCGTAATTATTACCTCATGCTCTACATTAGGCAATTGCCAAATCATAATGTAAAACTAAAATTTCATCTGCTCTCAAAGTCGCCATTGCATATTCACAGCCTTGGGTATCAGCAAACTCGACTAAATAATGATATTCTTCTTCTTGCTCATACACTTCTACAATTGTTCCAACTTGCCCACTAGGTAAGCTTTCGATAGAAGTATAATCTTCTTCTATTAGTTGTAATCTCTCAATGGGAATGGGCTTGAGTGTAGCAATAGTATCCAAAGGTTTAACTTTTTCCATTTAACTATCATAGTCCCCTCTCGAAGAGTCTATGGTGTACACACAAGTCCATTCGTTCAGAACACAAGGACTTTCGTCCAGAACACAAGTCCATTCGTTCAGAACACAAGGACTTTCGTCCAGAACACAAGTCCATTCGTTCAGAACACAAGGACTTTCGTCCAGAACACAAGTCCATTCGTCCAGAACACAAGTCCATTCGTTCAGAACACAAGGACTTTCGTCCAGAACACGAGTACATTCATTCAGAACACAAGTCTTTTTTGAGTCTTTGAGGGAATAGATTATTAGCGTTAGTTTCCCGGATTGTTCGCAGCCTGATTCCATCTATATCAGGTACTATTCAATCTACCTTAAACTGTTGACCATATTAACGGTTTGTTTCTTCAAAAATGCTCAATCAAAAGCAAACACCTTTATTAGATGCCTTAAAAGCCAATGCAGCAAGACTCCATGCACCTTTTTACACCCCAGGACATAAACAAGGTAAGGGAATTTCTCAATCTTTGGCTGATTTATTTGGTAAAGCCGTCTTTCGCGCTGATTTAACCGAATTAGCTGATTTAGATAATCTCTTTGCACCCCAAGGTGTTATTCAAGAAGCACAACAACTAGCATCTGAGGCATTTGGCGCATCACAAACATGGTTCCTTGTCAATGGTTCTACCTGTGGGATTGAAGCAGCTATTCTCGCTACCTGTGGCACAGGTGATAAAATTATTCTGCCTCGCAATGTCCATTCATCTGCGATCGCTGGTTTAATTCTCTCTGGTGCAATACCAATTTTTCTCAATCCTGAATACGATTCAGTTTTAGATATTGCCCATAGCATCACGCCTAATGCTATAGAATCTGCACTCCAACAACATCCAGACACTAAAGCAGTGTTGACAGTTTACCCAACATATTACGGCGTTTGCGGAAATTTGAGTGCGATCGCCAGCATTACCCATCAATATAATATTCCTCTACTTGTAGATGAAGCACACGGCGCTCACTTTGCCTTTCATCCAGAATTACCCACTCCAGCCTTAGCCGCAGGTGCTGATTTAACTGTACAATCCATCCACAAAGTACTTGGTGCAATGACACAGGCATCGATGCTGCACATTCAAGGTAACAGGATAGATGGCGATCGCATCAGTAAGGCTTTGCAACTCGTACAATCTACCAGTCCTAGTTATTTACTTTTAGCTTCTTTAGATGCAGCGCGTCAGCAAATGGCACTCCACGGAAAAATGCTGATGTCTCGCACTTTACAACTTGCTAATAAAGCTAGAACAAAAATCAGTCAAATTCCTGGATTATCTGTTTTACAGATTCCTGTTTATCAAGAGGTGTTGGGGGGATCTTCCGGCTTTGTAGCTTTAGATGAAACGCGATTAACTGTCACTGTTTCTGGTTTAGGTTTAACCGGATTTGAGGCAGAAGAAATTCTGGATGAAAAATTTGCTGTCACCGCCGAATTCGCTTCACTGCAACATCTCACCTTTATCATTAGCTTGGGCAATACCCCAGCCGATATTGAGCAACTAATACAAAGTTTTACCATTCTTGCCAAAGAATATCGCCGAACCAACTTAACTTTTAAAAGCGATCTTTGGCAGGATCTTTTTACTACACAGTGTCATGCTTTACATTTTTCTCCCCGTGAAGCCTTTTTTGCTGTAAGTGAAATATTACCTTTGATACAGACTAATCAACGCATCTGTGCCGAAATCGTCTGTCCCTATCCTCCGGGAATTCCCGTATTAATGCCAGGAGAACTCATCACCAAACCCGTTCTTGACTACTTGCAACAAATCCAGACGATGGGAGGATTTATCAGTGGCTGCAATGACACTAGCCTCGAAACTTTGAAAGTTGTTAAATAGTGTACTAATTTAGCTTGAACGCCTAGAAGCCCCACATCCTAGCGTTAACGGGACTTAGACAAAAATTAAGCCCAAATGTAACCTAAACTAGCTTTATAAGCAGCAAACACGTCACGATTCAAGTTCAACCAATCGACAAATCGAAAAGACATATAGGATTACTATTTGATTTTTGAACGGAATTAGGTATTGTAGAGTGTGTTAGAACGGAGTTCGTAACGCACTATTATCAAGGGTTTGATGCGTTACGCTGTCGCTAACACATCCTACAGATATTTTCAGAAATCAAACCGGATTCCTATAGCTGTTCTAAACGCTTCTAAGGCTTCAATAAAGGTGTTCAAAGATTTATTAGCCCATTATCAAAAAAGCTACAGTGTCCAAAAGAGTAAGCGTTTCGTTGCCTGATTTGACTCATGAAAAATTACAGCGATGGGCTGATATTGAAGGTACGAGCCTTGCCGATTTAGCAGCTTATTTACTACGGCGTGACGTGGAACAAACTGAAAAAGAAGGTAAGCTTAACTAGCCTAATGAAAAAAATAATCTCTGAAGAAAGGAGATAAATTTTCTAACCGAAAATCTAAATCAACAGACAATTAACAATGAAAACAGAACAATTAATAAGGATGACTATATGACTCAAGCTTTACCAAAAACCAAGCTAGTAACCTTTGAAGAATTTGTTCAGTGGAAACCCGACGGGGGGCGATATGAACTGCATGATGGAGTAATTGTAGAAATGACACAACCAACAGGCCCCCACGAAAATATTATTGGTTTTTTGGCACTTGAAATATCAGTCGATATCAAGCGACTAAATCTTCCCTACTTCATTCCAAAAACAGCACTAGTCAAACCACCTGAAAATGAAGCTGGTTATTCACCAGATGTATTATTAATTAATCGCTCCAATCTGATAAATGAACCTTTCTGGGAAAAACAATCTACAGTTAGTCAGAGTGACTCAATTCCTTGTGTAATTGAAGTAGTTAGTACAAATTGGCGTACCGACTACTATACCAAGCGTGGTATGTATGAAGAAATTGGTATTCAAGAATATTGGATTGTAGATTACCTAGCTCTGGCAGGCAAATCGTTCATTGGCAATTCCAAACAGCCTACAATATCGATTTATTCACTAGTTGAGGGCGAATACCAAGTCAGTCAGTTCCGTGGAAGCGATCAGATTATCTCAACTATTTTCCCGGAATTGAATTTAACCGCCGAGCAGATTTTTCAAGCTGGAAACACTACCAGATAAAGTTGAATTAAATTAATTTTTGGGGATGGTAAACACATCATCAAACCGTTGACACCATCTTTCTCATCTTGGGGGCATGGCTGCGGGGGTGGTTTCTTTCATGAGCTTTTTTCAACGTGAAAGCTATGCTAGCTAAGTATTATACTCTTTTTCGCTTTTAACTTTTGTTTAAGTCCCGTTAATACAAAACTAGTCGCAAAAGTTAGTTTACGAGTCACAAAAGCTGCTTTTCAAGTCGCAAAAGCTGCTTTTCAAGTCACAAAAGCTGCTTTTCAAGTTGCAAAAGCTGCTTTTCAAGTCACAAAAGCTGCTTTTCAAGTCGCAAAAGCTACTTTTCAAGTCGCAAAAGCTACTTTTCAAGTCACACAAGCTGCTTTTCAAGTCACAAAAGCTGCTTTTCAAGTCACAAAGCTCTATTATTTGGTGTATTTTGCTACAAATGTAATCAAACAACTTGCTTAAAAGGAGCAGAAATTTTGGCAGCATGGTGCATGAAGCTAACTCGTTTACAGATTTTCGCTCATGCGCTATTTCCTAGTCCCCACCTTCTACAATAAAGATAGACTTTATTGAGATTTGTATAGTTGGGGATAGGCTGTCATGGCTCCCGCCGTTTTCATTCAAAATTTGCAAAAGCGCTACGGTACAGTGGTTGCCGTTCAAGATGTTTCCTTTCAGGTAGAACCAGGAGAAATTTTTGGTTTACTTGGCCCCAACGGTGCGGGGAAAACTACTACCTTGCGTGCTTTATGTACACTCACCACACCGGATGCTGGCAAAATCGAAGTATCTGGCATCTCTGTATTAGATAATCCGAAACTGGCAAGACAACGACTAGGCTACGTAGCTCAAGAAGTCGCTATAGATAAGGTGCTGACTGGAAGAGAACTGCTGCAACTGCAAGCCGCACTTTATCACCTCCCAGGCGCAGTAGCCAAACAGCGCATTGAGACTGTATTAGATTTACTTGGCTTGCAAGAATACGCCAATAAGAAGACAGGAACCTATTCCGGCGGTTTACGCAAGCGCCTAGACTTGGCTGCTGGGTTACTCCATTCACCGGATGTTTTAGTCTTAGATGAGCCAACAGTAGGACTTGACATAGAGACGCGTTTTGTGGTATGGGACTTCCTGAGAAAATTACGCGCCTCTGGGACGACGGTAGTAATTACCAGCCATTATCTAGAAGAGATTGACGCTTTAGCCGATCGCGTGGCAATTATAGATCGCGGCGTTGTAATTGCTGCTGGGACACCTTCACAATTGAAAGATCAAGTAGGGGGCGATCGCATCACTTTGCGAATCCGCGAGTTTTCCCCCATTGAGGAAGCAGAAAAAGCCAAAAACCTCTTGCAACCTTTACCGTTTGTGCAAGAAGTGATCATCAACAGCGCTCAAGGTAATTCCCTCAACTTAGTAGTGACACCTCAGAACGATGTTCTGATCAACATACAGCAAGCCCTGAATACTGCTGGCTTGCCCATATTTGGCATAGCCCAATCTCGCCCCAGCCTCGATGATGTTTACCTCGCCGCTACAGGACGCACACTAATGGATGCAGAACTAGCAGCCGTTGCCACTCGCGATCCGAAAGCTGAGAAAAAGCAGAATATGAGATAGGTGCTGGGGACTGGGGACTGGGGACTGGGAAAGAGTTTTGCTAATCCCCAATCCCCAATCCCCAATCCCTAATCCCCAATCCCTAATCCCTAATCCCTAATCCCCAATCCCTAATCCCCAATCCCCAATCATGAGCGTTACTCCTAAATCTGATATCAATTGGCAGCCCTTAGCATCGCCACAAGCAGATGCTAATCCTGCACCTAACTTTTTCGGTGAATTGGTACAAGAGACGTTGGCTTTAACTCGTCGCTTGTTTATTCAATTGCAACGGCGTCCCTCCACATTGGTTGCCGGAATTATTCAGCCGGTGATGTGGTTGGTGCTATTTGGTGCATTATTTCAAAATGCCCCCAAGGGATTGTTTGGCAGTACGACAAATTACGGTCAATTTTTGGCTGCTGGAGTAATTGTGTTTACAGCCTTTGCTGGGGCGCTGAATGCTGGTTTGCCCGTAATGTTTGACCGCGAGTTCGGCTTTTTGAATCGTTTGCTGGTAGCACCGTTAGCATCACGGTTTTCTATTGTCTTTGCTTCAGCAATCTTTATCATCAGCCAAAGTTTGCTGCAAGCAGGCGTAATTGTTGCAGCAGCAGCGTTTATTGGGGCTGGACTACCAGATGCAACGGGTTTATTTGCGATCGCTCTAATTGTCTTTCTCTTAGCTTTGGGTGTAACAGCCATCTCCCTTGGTTTAGCTTTCGCTCTACCCGGACACATTGAATTAATTGCAGTGATTTTCGTCACTAACCTACCATTATTGTTTGCCAGTACAGCTTTGGCTCCTTTATCCTTCATGCCTCAATGGTTGCAGGTTGTAGCTACTCTAAATCCTCTCAGCTATGCGATCGAACCCATTCGCTATCTGTATCTCCACAGTAGTTGGGAACTAAGTAGCGTAGTCATGCAAGCTCCTTGGGGTGATGTTACCTTTGGGGGAGCCTTGCTGGTATTATTTGGCTTTGCCGTTGTCGCCTTACTGAGTATTCAACCCCAACTGCGGCGAACTCTTGCTTAAAGAGATAAAATAGAGCAATTTTAGGAGAGCAATTTTAGGGTCAAAATCCCATGAAAAAATCATTTTTACAAATTCCTAGACTCTTTGTGGCTACCCTGGCAGGAATTAGCTTTGCTTCCTTGCTCATAGCTCAACCAAGTTCGGCTCAAGTCAGCAGCCCAGCCGATGCTTTTCCTAGTAATAGTACAACTGACCAAAATACCGATCCCTTCTCCCGTTCAAACTCAGACAACTTCAACATGTTTGACCTGATTCATCGGGCAAATTTTGGGACTCTCAACTGGGATTCTAACCAACAGAATGAACAACTAGACTCAGCCGCAGCAGCCTTTAAAGCAAGGCAACAAAAATTAATTCAAGGTCAACAACAGCAAGCAAACCCCAGTTTGCCATCGTTTACACTACCATCAGCTACGCCGCCATCGGTTACACCACAATCAGGTAACTGAATTCAACCAAAGAACCCCAAGCCTCTAGAGGCTCGGGGCCGAGACTATTTAAAAAATCCTTAGTTATTAGGTAAAAAACTACAGCCCAAGTGCAGCTAAAACATCGCTAGCATGGGTAGTGGTATTTACACTAGTGTCAACATGGGTAATTTTGCCGTTGGGGTCAATTACGTAGGTGACGCGCTTGGCATAACCACCGCCATCCACATCGAAAGCTTTGATGAGGGATTTGTCGGTGTCAGCCAGTAGGGGAAAATTCAAATCATATTTTTGGGTGAATGCCTGATGGGAGACTTCATCATCAGCACTGACTCCCAAGATAACAATATCTTTACCTTGATATTGAGACTGGGCATCCCGAAAACTACAGGCTTGTTTGGTGCAACCTGGCGTGTCATCTTTGGGGTAAAAATACAAAACAACAGTCTTTCCCCTTAAATCAGATAACGAGACTGTGTTGCCGTTTGTATCTTTAGCGGTAAATGCAGGTGCATCCGTACCAACTGCTAGAGGCATAATTAACCTTTCCTGTTTCAGATTGTTGATGCACTTGAAATTTTACATTAATTTATAATCATTTAATATAATTACTAAAAAATAGCATAACTATACTTTAGGCAAGCAATTTTTGGTTAAATGAGGTGGTTGCTACAAGCAAAAATATATTCTTACATTAATTTTTATCAGAAGAAAAACTACTACCCATACACAATGCCTGCTGTTGATTCCCAAAACCCAAATATTTTTGTCTATCCTCAAAGCACAGTAGACAGAGCCGAGCGATCGCTAGTGTGTTCACCCTTCAATTTATCTTTATTTGAAGTCATGGGACACCAGAGTGTGTCATTAACTGCGATCGCCTTAGAAAATGGCCTCAAGCAGGGCTATACAAAACGCCCTTTATCAGAATTAGCCTGTGACAACGCCTTGGGCTGGCTGATTCAAGTGGGTGTATTACGGCGAGAAGTCGATGGTCAGGGGATTACAGATAGTTTTCGCCTCACTCCCTTGGGTCGCCAGTTGGTAGAACAATATCAGGGAAAAAATTGGCGGACACCTTCATGGCGCGATCGTTTATCCGATGCTGTGATTCGTTGGTTACGGATACCTTTTTAGAATACAAAACTAAAAAGTTAGGATTAGGGAATCAAAGGGAACAATATATACGGAAATGTCACATCTATTCACGAAGTCTTTACCATAATCATCTAATAATTAAACTTTGTGATGCTTATGGTGGGCATGGGGCATGGGGCATGGGGCATTGGGCATTGGGCATTGGTCAATAATCAATAGTTTTTCTTCCCCTGCCTCCCCTGCTCCCTCATCTCCCTCATCTCCCCCTGCTCGGCTATTGTTCGCTCCTAAAAATTCACCCTGTATCCTGAAAACTAACTAATAGCAACTATGAAATCAATTATGGTGGTGGGGACAACATCCCATGCAGGGAAATCACTTTTAACTACAGCTATTTGTCGCATTCTGTCGCGGCGTGGCTGGCGAGTGGCTCCCTTTAAAGGTCAAAATATGGCTTTAAATGCTTATGTCACTGCCAATGGTGGAGAGATTGGCTATGCCCAAGCAGTGCAAGCTTGGGCGGCGGGAGTCGTGCCTTGGGTAGAAATGAACCCAATTTTACTCAAACCTCAAGGGGATATGACTTCCCAAGTAATTATTAAAGGCAGGTCTGTTGGGAAAGTAAGTGCCTCAGATTACTACGAGCAATATTTTGACCTGGGGTGGCGGACAATTGAAGAATCGCTACAGCATTTAGGAACAGAATTTGACATGTTGGTTTGTGAAGGTGCCGGTAGTCCAGCAGAGATTAACCTCAAGCACCGTGACTTAACTAATATGCGGGTGGCAAAACATTTAAATGCGCCAACGATGTTAGTAGTTGATATTGATCGGGGTGGTGCTTTTGCCCATGTGGTTGGAACCTTAGAGTTATTAGAACCAGATGAACGCGCCTTAATTAAGGGTGTAGTAATTAACAAGTTTCGAGGACAGCGATCGCTCCTAGAACCAGGGATAAAATGGTTAGAAGAGCGCACAGGTATCCCCGTTATTGGTGTTATACCCTACTTACAACAAGTTTTTCCAGCAGAAGACTCCCTTGATTTGCTAGAACGGGAATCCTATAAAGCCCAAGCTGACCTCAATATTGCCGTCATTCGCTTACCTAGAATTGCCAATTTTACTGACTTTGACCCACTCGAATCAGAAAGCACTGTTTCAGTAAAATATCTCAGTCCTAAGCAAGATTTAGGACATCCTGATGCCGTAATTATCCCAGGAACAAAGACCACAATTGCTGATTTGCTACTGCTGCAAAAAAGCGGTATGGCAGAAGCTATCCAACACTATGCTGCTTCTGGGGGAACGGTTTTAGGTATCTGCGGTGGGTATCAAATGCTCGGTCAAATCATCGCTGATCCTGAAGGGATAGAAGGACAAGCAGGCAGGTATCAAGGGTTAAATCTTTTACCAATCAGAACTGTAATCACTGGACAAAAAATCGCCCGCCAGCGTCAAGTTAGCTCGAATTATCCGCAACAGGGCTTGCCAGTAAATGGCTTTGAAATTCACCAAGGGCGATCGCGCATCGAACAGCAAGGTATAGACCCTCAATCGTACCATGCCCTATTTGACGATATTAATTTAGGATTAGTGGATAGTTGTCAATCAGTTTGGGGAAGTTACCTCCACGGCCTTTTTGACAATGGCCCTTGGCGACGCGCTTGGTTAAATCGCCTCCGTCAACAGCGTGGTTTAAAATCTTTGCCCACTGGAGTTGCTAACTACCGCGAACAGCGAGAGCAGATTTTAGACTCCCTAGCCACTGAAGTAGAAAGCCATTTAGACTTAACTCCATTTTTGTCTTAAAGTAAATGCATAAAAATCGCACATTTTTTCGCTTACAGTATCATTAGTCATCTGCTAATGACCAATGACTAATGACCAATGACTAATGACTAATGACTAATGATTGTTCGTATCCGCTTTTTACCAGATGATGTCACAGTAGATGCCGAAGTGGGAGAAGCCCTATTAGATGTAGCAGACCGGGCTGGGGTATTTATTCCCACCGGTTGTTTAATGGGGTCTTGTCACGCTTGCACCGTCGAATTAGAGGATGGAGAAATCATCCGCGCTTGTATAACCGCAGTACCACCACACGAGGAATTGACGATTAATTTGTTTACTGACCCAACTTGGTAATGTCGTCCCCGTTAGTGTGCTATGCGGATATTAATTGTGCTATTGTAGATAGATTCCATTATGAGTTACGTAACACATAATATTTTCCATTACTAATTTATGTCTCCGCCAGACAAATATCCAAAGTTTAAAGATAAAAGGACGGAGCGGTTTGCTTTAGGTGAGAGGGTAAAAGAGTTTCAGGCTTTTACAGATCAAGCATATAAACGACTTGATATATTAGAAGCCGCTACTAACAAAGAATCTCTGATGAAACTACCGAGCAACCATTTTGAGTCTTTAGAGGGTGATAGAAAAGGTCAATATAGTATTCGGATAAATAAGCAATGGCGAATTTGTTTCAATTGGCCAGACGAAGAATCTAAACCTTTCAACATCGAAATTACAGATTATCATCCTTAAAGGAGAACAACATGGCACGACCACCTATCCATCCTGGAAAAATTCTTGCTGATGAGCTTCATGAATTGCAGATGAGCGCAAGTGAGTTAGCACGTATCCTTCATGTACCAACAAACCGTATTACTGAAATAATTAATGGTGAACGAGCAATTACTGCTGACACGGCATTACGGTTAGGGCAATGGTTTGGTACTGGTGCCGAGTTGTGGATGAATTTACAAAAAAATTATGAGCTTAGACTAGCTGAAGAAAAAATGGGTAAAGAAATTCAGGCAACTATTTCTCCTCGAATATTACCTGAGTTAAAACAAGTCAAGGCATAAAAAAATTGAATTTTCGATTTTTTTGGATAGATAGCAAGAACCTTTTACACATTGTTTCCTAGTGCCTATTTTTGCTATCTAACCTGAGTTCGGGATAAGAAATCCTCAAAACCCTTGATTTCTCATTGTTAGGTCTGAAGCTCTGTTTTAATCTATTCTCAATAAGGCATATTGTTGATATTAGTCTCATTTGTAAGCCTTATTGACAAAATGAGTCCACTTTAATCGCTTCTTTTATCACTTAGAGTTTTGCTTAATCCTTACAGAATAAGCTTTTTAGCTTCTGGCTTAACCCGAACTCAGGTTATCTATATCAATTAGCTTTAACATTCAGCGCGTATTCTTTAAACCTTTCCAAATCGGCTTGAATAGTCGATTCAACTACCCGCCCCAAAAACAAGTTATCCATAATTTTGCCAATAATACCGGGGATGGCATAGGAAATGGTCATTTTGACAACACTACTATTGTGGCGATCGTAAAAGCGAATCGCTCCCTGATTCGGCAAACCATCAATCGATTCCCATTGGATAATTTGGTTGGGAATAACTTTGAGAATCCGGGATTTCCAAGTAAATTCTAGACTGCCCGTCTTCAGTTTCCAAAGAGATATATCTGGATTATCGGGCGGAATTTTCACCGAATCAATCCACTTCATCCACCGGGGCATTTGCTCCAAATCAGACCAGAGGCTCCATACTAAATCTATGGGAGCGTCTACTTCTACCTGCACAGTATGCTCTAACCAATCTGACATTCTCTCTTCTTCCTTCTCTTTGAGATGCTTTGCATAGCTTGCTTCTTTGCAGGAGTACGCAGTTAGTTATTTCTTCAAACTCTCTAAAATCACCTTTGCCGCCCGCCGTCCAGAAATAGTAGCACCTTCCATGCTGTCGATGTAATCTTGCTGAGTATAACTCCCTGCAAGGAAGAAATTACCTACTGGTGTTTTTTGATCGGGACGGTACGCATCCATGCCTGGCGCTTCTCGATAGAGAGATTGAGCAAGTTTTACCACACTGTACCAAGTCATATTTAGCTCCCGCGACGAGGGAAACAGTTCATGCACTTGCTTGAGGACATGTTGTGCGATCGCTTCATTACTTTGTGCAATAAACGGATCTCCCGGTGTCAGAACTAACTGTAACAATGAACCCTGTCCTGGGCGATAATAATCAGCAGGGCTAGTCAACGCCAAATCGGCAAAACAAGAAAAGTCAGCATCGGCTGTATACAGCAAATTATCAATTCCGGCCGCATGATTTAGCTGTTTACGTTGCTCTGCATCGTTCAGTTCAGTTACCCAACCATCGAAACGTAACTGTACTGTAGCTACTGGCACTGCATCTAGTTTGTAAATATTGTCAAATTCTGACCACTTACGCCACTCGTGGGGTAGGATGCGTTGAATTCCTGGAACATCACAGGCAAAAACGTAAGCATCAGCAGTGATAGTTTCTAATGTATCACCTTGGGCAACTATTATACCAGTGACGCGGGTTTGTTCGTCTAACTCAGTAAATTGAATTTCCCGAACTTGCCTACGTGTGTAAACTTTTGTGCCTCTAACTTCTAAATATTCCAGAATGGGCTTGTGTAAATACTCAGATGGAGAACCTTCCAGCATTCGCAAAACTGAGGCTTCAGTTCTGACTGCAAATAACTGGAATATCGTTAACATACAACGGGCAGACATACTTTCGCAATCAATAAATCCCAATGCGTAGGCAATGGGATTCCACATACGTTTGATGCTGCCATTACTCCCACCGTGACTACGGAACCAGTCGGCAAAGCTAACTTTATCTAAGTTGCGGATGGTTTTCATCGCCCCGTTAAAGTCTAGCAACCCGCGAACTATGGGACTAGTACCTAGAGCGATCGCATTTTGCAGTTTATCCTGCAACGATAGTTGAGAGGTCGTGAAAAATGCCTTTAAGCCATTGAAAGGCGCACCTGTCAGGAACCGAAAATCCAAAGCACCACTGCGGCCTCCTTTATTAATAAAAGTGTGGGTATGTTCTTTGAGGCGTAAGTTTTCTAACACCCCCACTTTCTTCATCAAGTCAAATAGTTGGTAGTAGCAGCCGAAAAATACATGCAAACCCATTTCTAGATGGTTGCCATCTCCATCAACCCAACTGCCAACTTTACCACCTACAAACGGACGAGACTCAAAAATCTCTACTTCACAACCAGCATCAGTTAAATCTACTGCGGTTGCTAGCCCAGCCAGTCCCGCACCTACGATTGCAACACGCATTCCGTCGTTCCTTTTCAGTTTCTTTACAGATTGTAACTGGGTTGGTGTCGGAATTTGCTACTTAATATCAACTCCACCAGCATATTAAAGCATCGCAATTTCGATACTAAAATCTTTTTGATCCCTCGTTTTAGTCCCGGCAATTGACCAGACGCGAGAAAAACGCGTCTGTATCAGCTACACAAACTCTTGTCCATAGCGACGGACTCAAAAAAATATCATAGCTATTTTTTGGTAACAAAGCAGTTATCTGGTAAACCGTAAAAGCAACTTCTTAGTTGTTTACATCTTTGTCGTCATCGGAGACAGGCAAACTTCTAATCAGTTCGCGAATCACATCGGTTGCGGGTCTACCTGTTTGTTGACAATATTTTTCTAGCTTTTCCGCTTCCTGTGTTGCGAGATTGACAGTGATACGTTTAACAGCCCATTTTTTATTTGTCATTATCATGCTATCTGCTGGATATTTAGATCGTCGAAAAATTCTAAATTAAAGAGGGAACCGATAAGGTTATCAGAATTTGTCTCACGAAACAAGTAATATCATTAATATTAAAAATGTTCGTTTTGTCAAAGTATTCATCATTTCCTAAAAAAAATAAAAAACTACACTTTATTTGTTACTCTGGTGACAGGATAAAGACCACATAGTTGCTTTTGAAGATAATAACGCTACTAACATCATGAGTAAAGCCTGACAATGAAATTTTATAAATGAATTTGAGACACGTACTGTTGACTCAATCAAGATTTCCAAAGTTATTCTCCATCGGAAGTATTTGACCTTATCTCTTAACCAAGTTAGCCAAACCCACTTGGAGAGAACATCTCAGATAACACCATAAAATAAAGCTTCAGAATCATTATCATGCCGAAATGCTTTATAACAGGCGGGTTATCATCGTCTATAGAGGTTGTGAATAATCACTTAAAAGTAGGCAAATAAGCGTTCGCTCTCAAACAAACACCCATCTAAACCCATTACTTTAACCACGAAGTTAAAAGCTACTGAACGTTTATGAATTTTGGCTATCCTCGATCAAGCTGATTGCTTCTTTGCGTCAATATAGTAACCACCAAAAAGCTTATAAAACTCAGTTTTCTGGGTGTAAATAGCTGAAATGTTGGTAAATTTTAACAGCATTATCTGTAATTTTACACAGATAAATGCTCGCCAAACAGAGATGGTGTTACTTGGCTGTTGCCGAGAACAATATTTTATTTTTGCTTCATGCTTTTACACTAACTCGCCGTAAAAATAAGATGCAATCTGAGATGTGTTTTATCTTCTCTCTAGCGATATAGTTTGTCTTAGACTCAGTGCTTTTTTTCTCATCCATAGTATGTATCTATTGAAAGATTAGACAAATTATTTTTTTGCAAATTTTTGTACCCTAAATTAGGCAGTAAATTTTTCACAGCTAAAAAATAATTTACTGCTAATATACTTTGGATTTACAAACATTTATTATTTAGTTAAGTACACTCATAAGAACAATTGTATATTCCGTTTTTTTCAATTACGTATTCATTATATCTATTGTTTATACGCTTTAAATAATCTTCATTTAGAGACTAAATAAACTCACTCTCATACTTTATAAAAAAATTACAAAGAAAAAGATATATTCTGATATTCTGCTTAATGATATTGATACATAACAAGATGGAAAACTCAGAAAATGGTTAAAAAAATATTTCTATATCTAGGTACGTCACCTAGATTTTATTAAACAGAATTTTGGGGAGATTTTTTTAGCTGTTTGTACTGATTTATACTGGTAAACATTCATATAGAATGACTGGAAAAATTTCAAAATACAGCTACTTCATGAAATTGAGATAAAGTTAGCTTCTAATCATTGGTCACCTACTGCTGTTGATACATAGCAGAATTCAGAGAGAACTCTGAGCTAAAGGAAAATCCAGAGCAGAGATTTTCTCTGCTGTGGATTTTTCAATCTTTGGCTTTCTTAAAATCAGAAGTTTGAAGAGTTAACAAGCCATACGCTTGGGTTGTAGCAAGATCCTCGTAGGAGTACGAAGTGAAACCAAATGCCGGAAAATGTTAGATTACGCTGTGGGATCTTGCTACGTTCCTCAACCCAACCTATGCAAATTTATTTTTCTGGTTTAATTGAGTTAAAAAGAAGAATGGTCAACCTTAAAAGATAAAGCTTTCCCTTTTTCTTCTCCCGAATGCAGTTTAGTCAATATGTGAATCAAATACCCATCAACTTACAGCACTTTGCAAGGAAGTGAGGCACAAAATGCAGATTCACGCATTAGATATAAAGAGTTTGTACCTCCTGCCTGAAAACCCGTAGCTTTATACTCCATGCAAAGGAAAACTGCTGTAAGTAAGTGGGTAAAATTAAATATAAAACCTCACCCTGCTTCCGGCTTCTCTCTTTTTAGCAGAGGAAAGGGATTGAGTGTGAGGTTTGATCTTATGTTGAACTACGCCCACCTACTTAATTTCTCATAACTACAATTTGAGATTGAGGATTGGGGGAATTTGTGCAACTATTCAAATTTAAGTTGGGGCATCAGTTGAAGAGTGCCAATACCTAAATCTTTAGGTGAAAGCGATCGCGCTTCAAACAAAGCCATCATATCTCGTAACTGAGGATTGCCACGAGAGGCTCCGGTTAGTCCTTTAGCAATGATTAAGCCACAGTAGCCCTTAGTATTTTTACAGCGCTGATTCCATTTTTTCCGGGCTTCTACATGAATAGGATCTTCATCTAAAAATTCTCCAAATAGGAATAATTCGCCATTTTGAGTTTGTAATAAACCCAGGTCGTAGCGATCGCCATCGAAGGGATCGGCACCTGGATTAAAGCAAATAGCTCTCAGTCCCCCTATTGCTTCAATTCTTTCAATTACAGTCTTAGCCTTGGGGCGGGAAGTTTGAATTAAAATCACCGGCAAACCGTCACCCACTTGTTTGATTTCACCAGCCGGATGGTAGCTAACCCCTTTACGCAAGGACTCCAACATTTCCCAGGACACCACACCTAAGCTGAGGAAGGAATCTTCTGGTATCAAGTCATCTTGCAATGATTGGAAATTTGGGGAGTCAAGGTTTTCGCTCTCCTCGTCATCGATATCAAAGTCTGCCATTTCCTCTAATTCTGCTGCTAACTGCGGCATGGTAGAGACTGTAACAGGCAGAGATTTAGTTGATTCTTCCGACTGCGGCAGAGAAATGCGATAGCGACGGCTAAGGGGAGGGAAAATGTCTTCATGAAGCTGGCGACGGTGATCGCGAATAAAGCGGATCAGGCTTTCGATCGCAACAAAGATTACCAGTGCTTCTTCGTCATACAAGACAGAACGTAGTCCTTCTAAGGGGTGGATATTACCGAAGGTAGGGTCAATTTCTGATAATGGCAGATCCGCCAAATCACTTTCTTCATCCTCATCTTCATCGGTTTCATCAGCACTCTCAAAGGTGAGAAATAAGCAATCTTGCTTAAGGAACGCTTCTTCTAGATGCTCCGTTGATTCTTCATCCGTTAAAACTGCGGCGCGAAACTGTTTTAAAGACTCTTCTGAGCGGTAAAACAAAATTCCATACTCCATTCCCAGCATTCCCATGACTGAGGCATAGAGTGTGCCAACATCCCACTTATTAATCTCGATTGACAAAATTTGCTGTTCTTCCAAAAATTCCCAAGGTGCTGCTTGCCAAATTGCAAATGCTTTCTCTCGCAAGATTTGTGCATATTGTGGAGGTAAGTCGGGGGTTTGACTATCGAGGATGTCAGCGAACCCGCGAAACAGTTCGTCAATTAAAGGCAGTTCTGGTGCGTAGTCAATGGCAATATCCAAATCTTGCAGCACCCCCCGCAGGTAGAATTGAATCTCGCGGTCTTTGACTACAATTCTTTGAGGTCTGGCAGGTCTTGCCGGACTGTGAGGATGCTCCATTGCTCGCATTAAGGTACGAACTATTGCTTCTGGGCCGATATCTGAAGCTACCACATCCATTCCTCGAACCACACCTTGGGAGTAATCTACCCAAAGAATGCATTCTCCTTTTTCCTCATCTGAGTGCTGGTTTGGTGATGACAACGGACGGCGATCGCCCTCCCATACAGAAGGAATTTGAGTTAGTTTCTTCAACCGACGACTGGTAGAGCGATTAAAACTTGTCATAGAATAAGTTAATCAAAAGAAGCAATTTGGAAGTAGACTTTGGGGGATAGCTAGCCTCGGATTAAGTTTTTATGGCTGCACCTGAAAGATAGTTGCTTCTGGTGACTGCCGCCAGGTTTGAACTCCAAAAATACCGAATCTCTAAACACACTGAGTCTCTAATTCTAGAATAAAAATGTTTGGCTGCTTTTGACGGAGTGTTTACAATTTGGCATCTAACGACATCTAAGCCGCTAGAATGAATACAAAAACACTAATCGCAACCCAAAGGCATTAACCAGCCGATATCAGGTAAAGCTTAGACTAATTAAGGAGTTAAAAAAGCAGATGACACAAGCAATTGGGTCTCAACAACGCGGAATTCTGTTGAGCGAAGCCGCATTGCACCAGGTAAAATCCCTCCGGGACAAGCAAGGCACAGACTTCTGCTTACGGGTAGGAGTCCGTCAGGGTGGCTGTTCAGGGATGTCTTACATGATGGACTTTGAAGACACTAGCAAGATCACCCCACAGGATGAAGTTTTTGACTATGATGGCTTCAAAATTGTTAGCGATCGCAAGAGTCTATTATATCTCTACGGTTTAATGCTCGATTATAGCGATGCCATGATTGGCGGTGGCTTTCAATTCACTAACCCCAATGCCAATCAAACTTGTGGTTGCGGCAAGTCATTTGGGGTGTAATATTGTCATTTGTCATTTGTCCCTTGTCATTGGACGAAAGACAAATGACTAATAACTAATGACTAATGACCAATGACTAATACAGTTGAATCCCTATTTGATACAGGTTTGGAACGCTATAAAGCAGGAGAGGCAGTAGATTCTTTAATCCCTGTGTTTAAAGAAGTGTGCGATCGCGCTCCTAAAACTAGTGCTGCTTGGATTTGTTTAGCCTGGTTATATCTACTCGATAACAAACCCAATTTGGCTTACAAAGCTGCACAGAAAGCAGTCAAGTTAAATCCACAAGACCCACAGGCTAGAGTCAATCTGGCCTTAGCAATGCTGGAAACAGGTCAAAAAGGTTTACGAGAACATATTGATATAGCACAGCAGCTACTTTTTGTCAATGAAGAATGGCGCGATGAAATAAAAACCAGTATTGAAGATGGTTTAAGTAGAAAACCAGGTTGGCAGAGTTTGACAAAAGTCAAAAATTGGCTGTTTGAAGAATAAGGACAGGGAGTAGGGAATAGGGAGTAGGGAGTGGAAAAGGGACAAGGAAAAATTATTGAATAAGTCTCTTTTGTCTAGCTTGTTTCTTGCTAATACCAACTCCCTATTTCTCATTCCCCACTCCCCACTCCCCACTCCCCATTTCCCATTCCCATCATGAAAGATAAATTATTAAATTGGCTAAACACGATTTTAGTCGCCGATGTTTTTTTGGTTTTGTTTGGCTTTATCTGGTTAGCGATCGCTGCGATCGGTGATTCTGTAGGAGTAAACTTGGGTTTGGATTTGTGGCATAAACTGTGGCAACCCGTGTTTAACCCAGCGATCGGTATCCTCATGGGCGGTGCCATTCTCAGTGGTATTATCAGTTGGGTTTCCAAAAAATTTCTATCTAGTCAATAGCGCAGCAGAAGAGCATAATTTGACAACAGTCGTCAACCCCAAACTTTGTGTTGACGTTGTATACACAATGTTCTATATTAGATATTAAGCATTGCTGAATGAAGCTTGAAACTTAATTCAGCAACGCTAAATGAGATACACAAATGGAAGATACCCAATGCTTGGCCGTTCTAAAATGGATAACCTTGGTCGTAACCAAGTAATTAATATTAGAGTTCAAGAACAACAACGGGATTTAATTGATAATGCCGCTTCGATTCTTGGTAAGAACCGTTCTGACTTTATGTTAGAGGTAGCCTGCCGAGAAGCTGAAAAAGTCATCTGTGACAAAACCTTCTTCGCGTTAAACGAGGAAAAATATCAAAATTTCCTTGCTATGTTGGACTCACCACCTAAAGCGAATGAAGAAATTCGTAAATTATTAACGACTAAATCGCCTTGGGATTAATGATAGAACAAACAAAAACTATTAATCCTCCTCAGCCACTTACTCATGAGCATGATCTATTAGAGTTTAAATCTAAATCAGAAGCTTTGAATAACTGGCTGAAGGAGAAAGCTTTGAAAAATGAGGGGGATACGGCTAGAACTTTTGTGGTAACTGTTGAAAATCAAGTAATAGGCTATTACTGTTTAGCAACCGGATCTGTAACTCATTTAGTAGCTGTTAGCAAAGCTAAACGGAACGCACCAGACCCTATACCGTGTATGCTTATTGGTAGACTAGCAGTCGATACCAAATGGCAAGGACAGGGTATAGGGTCTGGCTTATTAAAAGATGCTATTATTCGTATTTTATCAGTATCCCAAATAGCAGGTGTTAGATGTATTTTGGTTCACGCTAAAGATGAAGAAGCCAAAAGATTTTATTTAAAACGTGGGTTTCAACCATCACCAATAGAACCATTAACACTAATGATGACTTTAAAAGATATTCGAGCAAGCATTATAGATTAAAATGAAAACCCTTCCCACCCATTCCCCCAACACCCTCAAATTAGACCCCGTAGCATCTCACGTAGCACGGGGTTTTGCTTTTGCGGTTGGGTGCGATCGCTGAAGGTGATTGAGAAAGATGATTTTACCCCATTTCCCGACATCTACCCACAACCATTAACTTACTTATCCTATAAGAAATATAAAATTTTGCTCTTAAGGATAGCTTTACTGATATTTAGGGAACTCTATGACTAAGTACTGAAGAACCTTTTTACACAAACTAAAGTCATGTCAAATACTAACGATCTAACGTCTCCTAGCCCAAATGAATTAGCAGATAGCCTTATTCAAGAACTTAGATATTTAGGAATTACACTTGATTTACAAGCGTGTAATTTTATTTACGATAAGATAATTTCATCAGAAAATCCTGAAATTGCTTATGCAGAACTCCGTTTAGAAATGCTTACAGAATTTAAAAGGCTTAGTGCCCAAGGATCAGCTATAGGTGCATGGTTAGGTTGTTTTGGTTTACTTATAGTTACTAGTATATTACTTTCAATTTTTGGACAAATATCAAACTTCTTTCGTCCTGCTCAAAATACCCCATTGACAAATGAGTGTATTGAAAATAATAGTTTAAACGGTAAAAACTTATGTGGGCACTAAATCAAAGTTGTAATTATATTTTGCACTAAATAGGCATACACCGAACAAGGCGCGATCGCGGTCATTATCTAAGCCGTCACTGAAAATTAGCTGTATTTCTGACTGAGTAAGAACCTTGGCACGACCATGACGATTTGTTTTCACTGGGAGACTGAGACCCTGCGATTCACAGCCTACAACGATTTTGACACCGAATGAGTCAAAACTACTTGACTGAAATTAGCGATCGCTACAGTTAAGCAAGTGGCTGACTGGTATAGAACTTACGCATTGACAGAAAAGCCAAAATAACAGGTAGAGTTTTCAAGGCTGATAGCTAGATTTTTCAATGAGATTTTAGCGATGCCTGCGGCGGGCTACGCCTACGCACTCAATCAAAGGTGATTGATAAAAGCCCGAAACAACGTATTTAGGTTAATGCACAAGATAGTTATTTTGTACAGTGCGTAAGTCCTAAGAGTAACAAACTACTCTTGTTATTTTGTGCTGCAATCATTTCCCCACTCCCCACTTCCTTTTAATTAAGAATTTGTCTTAACGCTGATTGCAAATTAGGATATTTGTACTCAAAACCTGTTTCTAGGGTGCGCTTGGGGATGACTTGTTGACCTTCTAAAACTACCATAGCCCCGTCTCCTAAAAGAGCTTCGATCGCAAAACCAGGAACAGGCAGCCAAGAAGGGCGATTCATCACTTCTCCCAAGGTTTGGCTTAAATCTATCATTCTGACTGGGTTCGGGGCAGTGCCGTTATATACACCTTCTATTTCCGGTTTAGTTAAAGCTTCCAGAATCAGGCTAACTAAATCGTCTACGTGAATCCATGAGAACCACTGCCTACCACTGCCAATGGGGCCACCAGCAAAGAGTTTGAAAGGCGTAATCATTTTATCCAAGGCACCACCATTACCCAGAACAATCCCAAAACGCAGAATTACTAATCGTACACCAGCATCTTGTACCTTTCTCGCCTCTGCTTCCCAGACTTGACAGACTTGGGCGAGAAAATCGTTACCAGATTGGCTTGTTTCATCAAAATTTGCTGTTTCGCTGGTGCCGTAGTAGCCAATAGCCGAAGCATTAATTAAAACAGTTGGTTTGGGGTTAGCGTTGGTTATTGCTTCAACTATTTTTTGGGTACCTAGCTTCCGGCTATTGAGGATTTCTTGTTTGCGTTCTGGTGTCCAGCGTCCCTCACCAATGGGTTCTCCTGCCAAATTAACTACGGCATCACAACTAGCGATAATGCTTTGCCAAGAACCAGATGTATTTGGTGTATAGGCAACAATTTCTACATTTGCAAAAGCCTCGGATGGAAAAACCTTTTGAGCAAAGGTGGTGTTCCGAGTTAATACTACTATTTGATCACCTTTTGCATGGAGTCGTTGTACCAAACGACTACCGACAAATCCTGTTGCTCCAGTAATTGCGACTTTCATGTTCTACCTCAGCCAAACCTTTATTGTAAAGTTTTTGATCAAACTTTCAGCTTACGGCACTTTCGTTGTGGATAGAACAGATGTGACTGTGTATCTGGTAATGCCTAATCTCAAAAACTTTGCTTTTTTAATCACTTTTCGTTTAGATACTTCGGTATTATAGGATGGACAGAGTGTTGCAAGGCGTGGGGCTATTATGGCTCGCTATACCTGTTCATTTACTGTTTCTGTCAAGAGTGACCATCTGTTGCCGTTACTTGTAGAACTTCTACAGGACTGTCAGTTGGATATTCAATACTACACTGGCGATTATATTATCGCTCGTGAAGTTCCGGGCCATGTTCCTTTTCCTAAATTGATCACAGTAGAAGTATTGATTGATAAATCAAAATCTACTGAAACAGAAACCCGGATGAGCATTGTGATTAAAAATGAAGAACTACCACTCCAACTAGATAATTACTGCCGACAAATGTTTGAAGTCATCAAGCAGTCAATTGAAAGTAGCCGCCATTGGCATTTGATTGAAAGTATTGCAGGATAGCTTTGGTGATTGAATTGACACTCCCACGACTTCAAGACGTGGGATTATCAAGCTGTTATTGGTAGTTATAATTCACTCTTCCACATCCTCTAAATCCTCGGCCATACCGGGGTTTATTAGTGTAATATCGTACTCACTCGAATCCGTTTGTCCCAAACGCTGAGTGTTTCTTAAAAGGTAATAAATAGCACGTACTTGAGGGCCAAAAACGATCTCGTCTTCATTTCTAAGATCGTGAGCTGGTATCTTACGTCCATTAATCATCAAACCGTTGGAACTAGGCTTGCCTTTGGCATCGCCATCTACAATCCGGTAATAGTAGCTATGACTATTATGATCTCGTGGCAATCTCACTAACGTGGCATGGCGGCGGGAGACAAACTGCGACATCAAACGGATATTACACTCACGATCTCTACCGATAGAGTAGACGGGGTGCTCTAGAGAAAATTCTTTGCGACCTTGATCGTCTTCAATAATCAGTAGATGGTTTTCATTGGTTTCTGCTGCCATTGACAAATTGGTGGAACTGTGATTGATCAATATTTGTTTAGTATCGTATCTTGCCATTTTCGGGCACCATAAATCTGTGGTGCTGATCTAAATAAGCTTTAAAGTTGCATAATACCTTGAAAGAGTAGAACATATTCGTTCTACTCCACTAGCTATGATAGCTTTGGTAAGTGTTTCAAGAGGCTTTATGGGCTGCGTAAAAGCTGACGGGGCGACTCAGTTTAACAAGAGAAGGGAAATTTTACGGGTGATGAGCTAATCGCCTTAATAATATTGAGTTTGTGACGACGCTAACAGAGCTGAAAGCCATTAATGCAGCAGCACCAGAGGGGTTAAGGACAAAACCCAGACTAGGGAATAAAACGCCTGCTGCTAAAGGTATCCCAACTGTATTATATGCAAAAGCCCAGAATAAATTTTGGCGGATTTTGTTGAAAGTGGCGCGACTAAGCTGAATAGATTCAACGACATCGTTTAAGCGATCGCGCATTAGGACAATTTCAGCAGTTTCCATCGCCACATCTGTCCCGGAGTGTAAAGCAATTCCTACATCTGCCTGGGATAAAGCTGGAGCATCGTTGATTCCATCTCCTACCATTGCCACAACGGATTGGGGATTGGGGATTGAGGATTGGGGATTGGGAAGAATTTTTCCTAGTCCCCAGTCCCTAGTCCCCAGTCCCTCGTTCTGGAGTGCTTGTATTGCAGCTGCTTTTTTGGCTGGGGGAACACCTGCTATGACATCAGCACTATCTAATCCTAGTTGTTTGGCTATAGCATTAGCTGCTTCTTGGCGATCGCCACTGAGCAACATTACCCGTAAGCCCATCTGACGCAATTTGTCTACGGTGGATTGGGCATCTGGTCTGAGGGGATCAGAAACAGCAATTAACCCGGCTAAAGCTCCCCCAACTGCTACGCAAACGACCGTTTTACCATCTGTTGCCAAATTCTGTGCTACCTGTTGTGCAGTTTCGTTAATAGCAATGCCGTGCCAACTCAACCAGTCCCAGTTACCCAAGAGTACAACTTTGCCCTCTACGACAGCAGAGACTCCTAGTCCTGGTTCCGTGTGAAACTCCACAGCCTCTGGAATAGATAACTGTTGCTGCTGTGCTTCTTGCTGAATCGCTTTTGCTAGGGGGTGGTGAGTACCGCTTTCTACGGCTGCTGCTAGTTGGATGAGGGAGTAGGCAGAGACGCGATTAATCGCGTCTGTACTGGGGAGTGGGGAGTGGAGTTCCTTACTCCCCATTTCCTCAATTAACAGACAATCTGTAACGATGGGATTACCCGTGGTCAAAGTGCCGGTTTTATCAAAGACTACGGTGTTTAACTTGTGTACTTTTTCTAAAACGTCGCCGCCTTTGATTAACAGACCCCGTTCTGCGCCCATAGCAGTCCCGACAAGAATGGCTGTTGGTGTGGCAAGTCCCAAAGCACAGGGACAGGCGACTACCATAACTGCGATCGCTAGTTTTAAACTAATTAATAAAGAGGAGTGGGGAGCTTCATGTGTAGCGTGGCTCATCATTTCCATGCCACCAGACATGCTGACATCAGCCCAGATGTGAGTACCGAAAAAGTACCAAAAGACAAATGTTAATACAGATGCTGTCAGCACTCCATAAGTAAAGTAACCAGCTACTGTATCTGCTAATTTCTGTACTGGGGCTTTTCGAGTTTGGGCGGCTTCTACTAGGGCAACAATCCGAGCTAAAGTTGTATCATTTCCAGTCCGGGTTGTCTGAATAGCGATCGCTCCTGACTGGTTTAGCGTCCCTCCTGTTACCATATCGCCTGGTTGCTTAATTACTGGCACGGCTTCCCCAGTCAACATGGATTCATCCACCGTTGTTTTACCAACCACCACTTCACCATCGACAGGAATTTTATCACCTGGCAGTACTTGTACCCATTCACCAACACGTACTTGTTCAGCAGGAATCTCTACACTAGAAGATCCCATTCCTCCTTTTTCTGGGTTGGCAATCAATTGCGCTACCTGTGGCTGGAGTGCTAGCAATTTCCTAAATGCCGCAGCAGCACGACCTCTAGCTTGTTGTTCTAATGTCCTTCCCAAAAGAATAAAGCCCAGCATCATTACTGGTTCGTCAAAGAAACACTCCCAACCCATTTTGGGAAATAGCAGCGCTACTAAACTAGCAACGTAGGCTGTCAGCGTTCCTAATCCCACCAGAGTGTTCATGTTAGGCGCATTTCGCCGCCAGCCCAGCCAGCCATCTACTAAAATGGGGCGACCGGGAATTAATAGGGCTACTGTCGCTAATCCACAGTGAAACCAGATGTTATTTAGTACTGGCAGCACTGAGCTACCAAGATTACCAAAATGTCCACTTCCCGACAATAATAGTAAGATTGCAGCGATCGCTAACTGCCTAAAAGAAGAGCGCATTTCTTTGCGTTGTCGTTCTGCTGGATCTGGTAAGGTAGATATTTCGTCTGCGACTGTGCCATTAGGTTTTCGGGGTTGAGTCGGGAATCCAACGGCTGTTAATCTCTGTGCTAGTGCATCTGCATCTACCGCACCAGTTTCTGACTCTACAACTGCTACCTCTGTGGCCAGGTTCACACAGGCACTCTTGACTCCTGGATGTTGGGTTAGCTGTCGTTCTACTGCGTTCACACACCCAGCACACTTCATACCCCCAACATCGAGAATAATTTTCTCTAGGATTGGGTCAAATTCTGGGGTTAGCTTAGTTTTTGGGACAAGTTGCATGGCAAGTGTTTAGATTCGCTACAGAAATTCAACGCCTGAGTAAAAGCGTCTCTAATTTGAGCGTAGGCGAAATATGGAACTACGACTGTATGTCAACCCTATTAAATTTATTAATTTATCGTATCTCGCTGAGGGTCAATGACTATCGCTGCACTCTAATTCAACGTTCCAAGTTCTCAAATTTATCTGAACCTATCCCACTAATAAAATTTTTTGAATCCAGATATGAATAGTAGCAAGGTCAATTAATGCATCAAAATATACTTTTTTTGTTCTCAACGAATGACTAGACGACGATATTTACGTTGATACCAAGGAAAACAACGTTCCTATTGAAATTTTGGAACGGCGATTTTAATCAGCCTACCTCTATTTTTCTTGGTTTTGCATACCCGTTTTGGTAATTGGGGTCGAATACCGCGCTTACGTAGGGCAGCACGTTTTTATGAGTGAATCCTAACCTTTATCAGTAGCCATTACCTTAAGTTTTTTACGTGGTCTGTCACGTTTTAAAGTTTTAAGTTTTACTTTATCAAGCAGAGGTAATAGATTTATGAAGAATTAGTGAACTTTATTTTTATATATTGAAAAAAAAAATTAATAAATAATACTTTATAAAAGTTACAGAGTGTGAGTAACACATTCTATTGTTACTCATAACCGTTAACCGACATTTTAAGACTTAAATGATCTAATTTGAATTGAAGGAAATTTTTAATGAAATTAACTCAAAAACTGGGCATTGCTAGTGCTGGTCTTGTTCTGGGCTGCGCTAGTGTTGGTTTACCCTCTGCGGCACAAGCAGCAACCTTCCTCTTTGACGGCACCGGCACACCTGAAGCTGTTGGTTGGCAATTAGAGAGTTCTGAACCACCGAATAGTACAATAACGGTGACACCACAATTCAGTGGTAGACCAAGTGATGTATTGAGTGTAAGTACTACCGGAACAGCAGTTAATCTGTATAGCAGAAACATTAATGCTAACAATTATATAATTTCGTTGGGTGTAAAAGTACTGCGTTCTTCTTTCAACTCTTTTGACTATGGTTTGGGCTTGTCACCCTTCGCACAGCAGATTTTTTTCCCAAATGGCAATTATTCTTTTTCTGAGGTAGATCGGGCTAATTCATTAACTATAGGCGAAAAAAGTATACAGTGGTCAGACTTAGTAGGGGATAGCTTTGCAATCGACACTTCTGTTTTTCATGAATATGCAATTAGCTATATAGATGGCAATCTGAATGTCTACGTGGATAACTCTTTTGATGACATTATTGCAGGTACTGCGACTCCTGTACTAACACGTACTGGTGTAACACCACAAAACGAAAGTGTAGTTGGTACTGTGGCATTTGGCGACCAGTCTAATGACAGCATATCTTTCGATAATTGTTGTGTGAATTCAGCTTACCAATTGGATTTTATTAGATTTCAGTCACTTGATAACGTCACCTCAGTACCCGAACCCAGTACTAACCTTGCTCTGGCATTCTTTGCATTTGGTGGCTTACTTATAAACAAGAAGTTAGCATCTTCTCGAAGAAGATAATTTAAACACCTTGCATGTAATGCTACTCAGAAGGATTTTAGATTAATTTTTAATTTTGAGGGAAGTCGGAGCGTCGGTTTCCCTTGACTCTGAGCGTCGGTTTCCGGCGCCTAGAAGTTTGGTGGCGGATCTGAACTTTGATGATTTGGAATTTTGAGTTCCCCATAGGGTCAATGACGGCTCCAGCGTAAATAAGTCACATAGATAATAGCTACTACTTGCATTGGCACGATCGCAATCAGGCTTTTTAAGAAATAGTTGATTTCCAAATGAGACATAACGCTGAAATACCCTACGCCCAACAAGAAAAATATTGCCCAGTAAAGCTGTTTAGGTTTGAAAATGAGCATATAAAAAGAGAAATAATCAGCCTCCAGCATGAACTGCTTTCTTGCACTAGAACCAGCCCTGCTTATTCACAAAGTAGGTATTTACAAATTCTTCAGGAGGCTTATTCAAATAAATCATGCCTTCAATTAAACCTACAAGTACCATAATTAACAAGGCAATTCCGTAGGTAAAAGAACCTCCGACTACAGAAATCACTAACATAATAAAGCCTTCTGGAGCGTATCCTAGAATAAATTTATGAACCCCAAATCCTCCAAGGATAATGGCACAGTAACCAGCTAGAAGTTGTTTGGTAGGGTGACTGGGGTTGAAATTTGACATAGTGCTGCTCCTTGATAAGTGAGGTATAAAAATAAAGTCTTTATTGTAATCAAAGCAAATACATTTACTTGCTTAATACATATATTTTTAATTTTTTAAGTACAAATAAGCCCCAAGATAAATAGCCAAAATCAGCGTACTTCTATTCCAGAGAGTACGCTAAAATGTCTTCCGGCATAGCCGGAAAATCTGGCGCTCCTTAATAACTTTTGGTAGATTTGACGATCGCAAACCCTGGTGCGGCAATTTTGCAGATTTTTAAGTAAGACATTTATCTTGGAGGAATGAACCTCAAGAATCAGCGAAAACTGCTACACCACTTTTTACAAGTCCATCAGTATTATTTCCGGAGTTTTTTGCATAGGCGTAGCCTGTAGTAGACATTGCTTCCACGGGGCATGAAACGCCATCGCACTAATAACGAGATATAACTAGTAAATTGTTTTTACCTATGCAGATAGAATCAGATATTTTTGTTTTTTGCAACAGTAGATATATAGTGTTAATTACTACCCAAGACAAATAGGCTTAATAATGTGCCACTATTCCAGAGGCTATGGAGGAGCATAGGAGCAAGGAGGTTGCGCGATCGCGTGTAAACGACCCCTAAGACAATTCCCAATGCAGTGAGGGGAAGAATTTCCGACAAGCTCAGGTGAGCGATCGCAAACAACAAAGCACTTGTAAGAATCGCTCCCCACACGGGTAAGTAGCGAGTCAGAGAGGGTAGCAAAAAGCCGCGAAACAGAATTTCTTCAAAAAATGGAGCTGCGATCGCTGCTGTGGAGAAAAATATGCCAAGTGCTACACCATCTTGGCTTTCCAACGCTAATTGCAACAGAGGGTTACTACCACCTTGTCCTTGCCATAGCTGTTGATTAATCAAAGATACCACCACAACTATAGGTAAAGCCGCGCAATAGCCTCCTAGTCCCCATAAAAACCAGTTATCTTGAAAACGGAAGCGAAACCAAAATTCTGGTAATGGAAAAAAGCGCTTGAGAGAAAAATACAGCACTAACAGCGCACCCAATGCGACTAGAAAGTAACTAACTAAAACATAAAAAGCCTGAAGTCGCACATCACCCGCAGGACGAGGGATGGGGAGTAGCGATAGCAATAAAGGGACAAAAATTTGCCCCATGAAGAAAAAGCCGACGATAAAAACCTGCAAAATCGTTTCACCATCCCAAGGTGTTGACCAAGGGACATCAGCATTTTGAGCGAGTAACGAGGTTTTTCCTTTCAACAAGCGTTGAGCAACTAAGAAAATCAGCAGTATTAGACCAGTTAAAGCTGCCAAAGTGGGGATAGTGCCAATAACTGCTAATTTGATCACCGCTTGAGCAGCAGATTCTTGTTGTGCAGCTTTAACTGCTGATAAAGCGTCTTGTCGTTGCTGGAGTTGGTATAACTGAACCAAAGCAGTAGAGCGAAACCAACCTTCTAAATTCTTCTGAATCCGTTCTTGAGAATTTTGGAGCAGACGGGGAGGATTGCTCCACAGTCCACTTAATACAGCTGCGGTTTCTCCAAATTCTGGATTGATATCTGAGCGTTGTTGTAATTCGCTCCAAGTTTTGAGAGCTGTATCCGTCTGTCCTTGCTGTGCTTGTAAAATTCCCAGGCGCAAGTCTAATTCAGCCTGTAATTTTTGTAATTGCTTGAGGGACTCCTGTAACTGTTGCTGTCCCTTTTTAGAAGTTTTAGTAGTGGGAGGAACATCCGGTAGAGGTTTCGGAGGTATGGGAGTTATTTCAGGTTGAGAGCGTAATTGTTTAAGTTTGTTGTTAACTTTGTCTAAATTAGCTGCAACTGATTGACGCGCCTCTTGATACTGCTTTGTGGCGCTTTCTAGGGGTTGCTCACCAAGTATTGCTTCTTGAACTGCTTTGAGATTGTCATCGCTGTTATTTTCTGATTGCCAAGCTTCGGCTTGGAGAGCAATATTGGTTTGGTATAGTTCTAGGCGACTTTGGAACTGAGGTTCTTGCCAACTACTGAATAAAGCCCAAACTGCCAACAGAACTGCTATCGGCGTCAGTATAAAAATTAAAACTAATCGCTTGAGTGTCATCTATCCCTCTTTTACTAGCCAATGGAGAGCGCGTCCCCCTTGGGAATTATCGCAAGAAAAAGTCAGAGGTGGATAGATATCATCAATATTATAAGTTTGCGCTTGCACCCATCATGTTAAATTACAACCCATTGCACTGCTTACCCTCCGCCGAGGATCTGCCCGATTCTGACGATGAACCTGTGGATAATCAACTACAACATTTGATTCCGGGCTTGTTAGAAGCCATCTTAGCTTGGCTGTGGGCAAGCCGGATGGATTGGTTTTTTGGGGTTGATATGGGGATATATTACGATCCTGAATTACCGCCAATTGTACCCGATGGGTTTTTAAGCTTAGGAGTCGAGCGAGTTTTTGATGAGAACTTGCGTTTAAGCTATGTGTTGTGGGAAGAAAAGGTGATGCCGATTATGGCATTAGAAGTTGTTTCTCACAGACGGCGTGGGGAATACACCAGCAAAAAGAAACTTTATGCAAAAATGGAGATTTTGTATTATGTTGTCTACAATCCCCAACGCCGGAGAAAAGCACCTTTAGAAGTTTATCGCTTTGTAAATGGTGAATATGTATTGCAGCCAGGAAATCTAGTTTGGTTATCAGAGATAGGTTTAGCAATTAGTTATGAACGGGGAACCTATCAGGGAATTACGCGGGATTGGTTGTATTGGTATGACAAACAAGGAGTCAGATATCTAACCCCAGAAGAACGAGCTACAGCAGCCGAACAACGCGCTACCACTGCTGAAGAACGTGCTCAAAGACTGGCACAAGAATTACGAAAGTTGGGAATAGACCCAGATTCTTTGAGTTGATTTTGTGGGGTGCGATCGCTTTGATTACACTATTACTAATGACTTATTTGAGAACAGGAATTATAGATGGTTCAGGTGATTGTAGGCGAGATTATAAAAGCCTTCAAATATTCCTGCTCTGCCATTGTTTAGGATTACGCTTGACGTGGTAACAAGCAATTACAGTGATAACATTTTCTTCTACAATATAAATAACACCATAGGGAAACCTACGTATTAATAATCGCCGCGCTTGTCGATACACCACTGGATAAGCTGAAGGGTTGCGTCCGATTAATGCTAAACAGCTATCAACTGCACGTACAAACTCCGAACCTACTCCAGAATCACGTTGTTCATACCATTCAAAAGCATCTTGAATATCCAGTTCTGCTTCTGGACTAATTATTAACTGATAGCTCATTCAGGTAAACCTAGTCTTTGCTTCACAGATTGCCAGGTTGAACCTCGGTTTGGGTTTTGGTGGTGCATCTCCAAACGTCTATCTAATTCTTGTTTTTGCTCATCGCTCAGGAGAACTTCATCGGGTGTGGTAAGAATGCTGTCCCATAAGTCCTCGGCAAGCTGTATACGTTCAGATACGCTTAGTTCAGAAATATCAATTTTTAATATGGGGTGCATGGTTTTTGTTAATGCAGTTGCTCAATATAATTTTATTTTAGATTATAAATGACTTATCTTCTTCCCAGGAAAGTAATAGATAAAGTTTGTCTGATTCAGTAAATGTTCTAGCAGCTAATAAACAGTGCAGCAGATCCACACACATCATATCTACCTTAGATTAGTTAAATCTGAAGTCAAATATATTTATTTTGTGAGGATACCTGTTACCCTATTGGCATTATCATAATAATCTTATAAAGTGTACAAGTACAACTTTGTACAATTCATTTTTAATCGGAGAGTATGTTTATGTTGGAGGATATTATGTCTGTTATAAGATTTTTTACCCCTAATAGAATAGATGATAAAAGTGAAAATATTACAATATTAAAACTAATTGGTGGAATTATTACTGGGTTATCATTAATTTTTATTGCTTTCGCAACTTTAACTAGTTTTTCTCAATTGATCGTTGAAAAATTTGGTATTGTTGAGATTAGTAATGCAACTATATATATTTTTATAGGAGTCTTTATTATATGGCTGACACTTACAAAAATTGGGACTAAAAAAGATGATCAGCAAACTTAGTAGCATTAATTTAAGTGTAATTGTGTTACTCGCCAAGACAAATCATCAGCCAACTAACTTATCCTCTCCCTCACCCAAGCGCGAAAGGATTTGAGCAAAGCAATTTCACCCATACATTTACTTTGCTCAATAAATCTGCTTATCTCACTCACTGAAACTATAGGAAAGGCAATACTAAACTTACACTCGACATATTGCCCCTCTATCAACTGATAAAATTTTAAATTTTGTCCATCATATCTCCAAAGTTCAGTTACACCCAAGGCTGAATAAATCCCCAATTTGTTAACTGAACTACTGGTAATGTCAATCTCAATTGCTAAATCAGGCGGCGGATCATTTTCTAAATTTAGCTTTACCTTACCTCTAATAGCTGGTTCGTTTTGGATATAGTAGCAAGTATCTGGTTCTATTCCCCGCTTTGTAATTCTTCGTTTTAATGTTGTAGAACCAGCACTTATAATTTCTATTCCTAATTCTTCAGCCAAGACTAGAATAAATCGGTCAAACTGAATCTTAGGATTTTCGTGTTCAAAAAGTGGAGTCATAATTTCTAAAACACCGCAATCATAAGCAAACCGAGAACCTCTATCTTCACCTGTATCTCTCAACAAGGCTTCAAAGGTTTCCCAGCTAATGTTATGTAGCACTGTTCTTTGTTCACCAACCGTTGACTTGACAAGCATATTAAAATAATTTGTAATTTGTAATTAATTCATGATTTTAAGCTATCTTTCCACGCACCCAAGCGCTGAATGATTGCACCAAATCAATTTCATCCATAGTTTTACTTTGCTGGATAAATCTATTCATTTCACTAACAGAAATTAAAGGAAAAGCTATACTTAACTTAATCTCAATATACTGGTTTTCTACTAATTGGTAAAATTTTAAAACTTCTCCATTATATGTCCATAATTCTCCTACACCTAAAGCTGCATAAATATTAAATTTATTAACAGAGCTGCTAGTAATATCAATTTCAACTGCTAAATCTGGTGCTGGGTCTGTTGTTAAATCTAATTCTTGTTTACCCCTAATTAGTGGCTCATTTTGAATATAATAGCAAGTATCTGGTTCTATTACCTTTGTTATTGGTTTACGTTTCAATGTTGTAGAACCAGCACTTCTAATTTTAGTTTTTAATTCCACTGCTAAAGCGAATATCAATCGGTCAAACTGAATTTTAGGATTTTCGTGTTCAAAAAGTGGAGTCATGATTTCTAAAGTGCCACAGTCGTAAGCAAACCGAGAACCTCTATCTTCACCTGTATCTCTCAGCAAGGCTTCAAAGGTTTCCCAGCTAACGTTGTGTAGGACTGTTCTTTGTTCCGCAGGCGTTGATTTGACAAGCATATTAAAATAATTCGTAATTCGTAATTCTTAATTCGTAATTAAGATTTGTAATGGGATTTAGACTGCACCACAAAACTTGTTAAACCTCCAGAATTAGTTAAAATATTTATTCTGTCAGGATATTAGATAAAATCCCGATGATTTTACATATATCATTAATATAATACTCGCTCAAGTCGATTTCAATCACTTGCCCAATGAGCTTCAAAAACTTCCAGTTAGTTCCAGTGGTGACAGTTCCATAAGTTGCCTGAATGTTATTACCCTCACGTTCATTAAACAATTTAGCTGCTAACATCTCTGCTACACACTGACCTAATCCTGCATTGATATTTTCTTTCTTGGCTTCTACAATTGTGACAACTGGTGCGTTCAGAATGAGTAACTCTGGTGAACGGCTAATAATAAAATCGCAATTTCCATTTAAACCTTGGGCTGAATCAACAGTAAAATCGATACCAGAAAATAAACTTATTTGATTATTTAAATATTTCCTTACAGCAATTAAAACTGGTGTAATAATCATCTCTGAACGGGATTTTTCAGTATTACTAGCAAGAGCTAAAGGTACATTTTCCCGCAAGACTTCTGCAAGTAATGGTGGACACTCTACTTCATGTACAGATGCAAATATATCAATTTTATCAGAAATAGTTAGGCCAAAGGTTTTTCTAACTCTATCTAAAGTAAAGTCACTGTATGACACTTTAGTTACTCCTGTAAATAATCCAGATAATTAAATTGTGCCAACTATTAGCAAGATATGTTGCTGATATTTGGCACAATTAGTATCGGAATATTTTGTAACTTTAAGCAAGAAAACCTGCAAAAAAGTCCAGAGTTTCTTTCAGTGCTTTGATGAAAATATCAATTTCCTCGCGGGTGTTGTAGAAAGATAGACTTGCTCGTGCGGTTGCAGCAAGTCCTAAGTAACGGTGTAATGGTTGTGTGCAGTGGTGTCCAGAACGGATGGCAACGCCTTCTTGATCTAATAATGTAGATAAGTCGTTGGCGTGGACTTCTCCGGCGGTGAACGACGCAAGAGCGGCTCTCCCTTCACCTTTAGCATTTGGTTTGGGGCCGTAAATTCTAATTTGGGGAATTTGCTCTAATTGTTGGAACAAATAAGCGGTTAATTCTGCTTCGTAGGCGTGGATTTTATCCATGCCGATACTGCTAAGATAATCGATCGCAGCACCAAGTGCGATCGCTTCTCCAATTGCAGGTGTACCAGCTTCAAATTTATGCGGTAATTCTGCATAAGTGGAATGGTCTAAATACACCTCTGCAATCATCTCACCACCACCAAAAAATGGTGGCATTGATTCTAGCAATTCCAACTTGCCATACAGAAATCCTATCCCAGTTGGCGCACACATTTTATGACCAGATGCTACCAACCAGTCACAATCTATTTTCTGCACATCTACAGGGTAGTGGGGAACACTTTGGCAAGCATCAACTAAAAATTTAGCACCGTAGCTGTGAGCGATCGCACCAATTTCTTCTACTGGATTAATGCAACCCAAAGCATTAGAAATATGCACCACCGACACCAATTTTGTTTTGTCGGAAATCAGCTTTTTAAACTGTGACAAATCAAAAGTTTCTTCTGGTGTTAATTCTACAAATTTCAGTACTGCACCCGTTTTTTGTGCGACCAATTGCCAAGGCACAATATTACTGTGGTGTTCCATCACCGAGAGAATAATCTCATCTCCCGGCTGCAAATTATTCATTCCCCAACTGTAGGCTACTAGGTTAATAGCTTCGCTTGCGTTGCGGGTGTAGACGATTTCCTGACGCGATGCAGCATTGATGAATTTGGCAACTTTATCTCTAGCACCTTCATAAGCATCAGTAGCTTTAGCACTCAGAGAATGAGCGCCTCGATGGACGTTAGCATTATATTGCTCGTAATAATCCCGTAGAGTATTTAATACGAACAAAGGCTTTTGCGATGTCGCAGCATTATCGAGATAAACCAAGGGTTTCTCATTAACTTCCTGATGCAATATCGGGAAGTCAGCGCGAACTTTATCAGCAAGGGTTTTGGTAGGAGTAAAAGTCATTGGTAGATTAGTTATTACTCATTAGTCAGGGACTTGAGATTATTTACTATGTTTAAAAGGATTTCTCGCAGAGAGGGAATCGGTATTTGGTTGATAACTTCAGCAGCGAAGGCATTAATTAACAACTTCCGAGCATCGTTTTCATCAATTCCCCGACTTTGCAGATAAAATATTTCATCATCTTCCAATTGGCTAACGGTAGCACCATGAGCGCACTTTACATTATCCGCAGTAATTTCCAATTGGGGTTTCGTATCAACTCTGGCTTTAGACGATAACAGCAAATTGCGATTCAACTGAGACGCATTTGTTAACTGCGCTGGTTTAGGTACAAAAACTTTACCATTGAACACCGCATGAGCGCGATCGCCTACAATACATTTATGCAATTGGTCACTTGTACCGTGAGGATAGTTAAGTGCGATCGCACTGTGAGTATCAGACAACTGCTTACCAGAAATTATCGTCAAACCATTGAGAGTAGTCTGTGTCTGCTCACCAGTTTGCAAAATCTCCAAATTATGCCGCGACAACTTTGCACCTAAAGTTATGGCATGACTTGTATATCGACTATCACGAGCCTGTGCGATCGCTGTTTTCCCAATATGAAAAGCTTCTGCACCTTCTTGCTCAACCCTAATGTGACTAACTTGGGCATTTTCACCAACCCAAATTTCCGTAACCGCGTTAGTTAAATAAACTCCGTCCTCCGCGCTCTTGGCGTCTTGGCGGTTCGTATATTCCTCAACCAACGTCACCTGCGAACCACTTTCCGCCACCACCAAACAACGCGGCTGCGAAATCGTCGCAGTCTCCCCCGCAACCGAAATAAACACCAAATGAATTGGCGTTTCAACTACCACATTCTTCTTCACCCACACCACAGCAGCATCAGTTATCCCAGCCGTATTGAGAGCAGTAAAAACTTCCTGCGCTCCCTCAGCTTGAGCTAAATATTGCTGTACACCCTCCTGCTCAACCGCAGACAAACCAGCCAAATTACTCACGACAATTCCAGATGGCAAATCTGAAACTGCGGATAACTCCGGCGCAAAAACGCCATTCACAAATATCAAACGACTATTAGCCGCTTCTGGCAAAATATCCAATTCTACAGACGCGAAATTTCGCGCCTCTACATTAAATTGCACCTTTCGTAGAGACGACAAATCAGTAAACCGCCATTCTTCCTCGCGGGTAGTCGGGATAATCGAGTGACGTACCCAATTAGCAGCACTTTGGCGTAATTCCTGCAACCAACCTTCTGTTTTAGTTGCCGTTACTTGATTTAACAACCCAGTCAGATAATCATCTCTATCTAACATAGATGTCAAACTGACTGCATTTGAATTAGGTATTGGACTAGGAGATACTTGAATATTCATTACACACCCACCTCAGCAGCCGCAAATTCTTCCAGCACCCAGTCATAACCGCGAGATTCTAATTCCAGCGCCAGTTCCTTACCACCACTCGTAATAATCTGCCCTTGTGCCATCACATGCACAAAATCAGGCACAATATAATCGAGTAATCGCTGGTAGTGAGTAATCAAAATTGTAGAATTTTCTGGAGTTGCCAGTTGATTTACACCATTCGCCACAATTCGGAGCGCGTCAATATCCAAACCCGAATCAGTTTCATCCAAAATTCCTAACTTTGGTTCTAGCAGCGCCATTTGCAGAATTTCATTCCGCTTCTTCTCACCACCAGAAAACCCTTCATTTAAACTCCGACTGAGAAAACTGGAATTCATCTTCACCACATCCAGCTTTTCCTCAATCAAATCATCAAAATCAAAAGCGTCTATTTCTTCTAGACCTTGCGCCTTCCGACGAGAATTGTACGCCACCCGCAAGAAATCCAAATTGCTCACACCCGGAATTTCTAACGGATACTGAAACGCCAAAAATACACCACTTCTAGCGCGTTCCTCCGGCTCCAACTCCAACAAATTTTGTCCCTGGAAAATCACCTCACCGCCAGTCACCTCATACGCCGGATGTCCAGCCAACACCTTAGAAAAGGTACTCTTACCAGAACCATTCGGCCCCATAATCGCATGAATTTCACCCGATCGCACCTCCAGATTCACACCCTTCAAAATCGGTGTCCCATCAACATTAGCCGTCAGATTCCGTACTGACAGCACAACTTCACTATTTTCAATAATCATCTTCTCTCCTTCTCTTTCTCTGCGCTCTTGGCGTCTTCTCTACGAGACGCTCCGCGAAGGCGGTTCGTTACTCTTCCAAAAGATAAACACAGAACGCCGATGTCCCTGTGTTTATCCTTGCTTCCATTTATCCAACACTGCCTTCCAACTTCAAACTCAACAACTTATCAGCTTCCACAGCAAACTCCATCGGTAGCTGATTGAAAACATCCTTACAGAAGCCGCTAATCATCATCGAAATAGCATCTTCCGAAGAAATGCCCCGTTGAGCAAAGTAAAATAACTGATCTTCCCCAATTTTAGAAGTAGAAGCTTCATGCTCCACCTTCGCACCGTTATTTTGCACCTGAATATAAGGGAAAGTGTTGGCATGGGCATTATCCCCAATCAGCATTGAGTCACACTGAGAATAATTTCTCGCCCCTTTTGCCGTCGGGTTAACTTTCACCAAACCTCGGTAACTATTACTAGAATTACCTGCGGAGATTCCTTTAGAAATAATTGTACTGCGGGTATTCTTACCTACGTGAATCATCTTACTACCCGTATCGGCTTGCTGCTGATGATTTGTCAGCGCCACCGAGTAGAACTCACCCACAGAATTATCACCCACCAACACACAGCTAGGATATTTCCAAGTAATTGCTGAACCTGTTTCTACTTGAGTCCAGGAAATCTTAGAATTTACGCCCTGACACAAACCGCGCTTGGTGACAAAGTTGTAAATACCGCCTTTACCATTGGCATCGCCAGCGTACCAGTTTTGCACAGTGGAATATTTAATTTCGGCGTTGTCGAGAGCGACAAGTTCCACAACTGCGGCGTGCAACTGGTTGCTGTCATACATCGGGGCGGTACAACCTTCGAGGTAAGAAACATAACTACCTTCTTCGGCGACAATCAAAGTCCGCTCAAATTGTCCCGTATCACCAGAGTTGATGCGGAAGTAGGTAGACAGTTCCATTGGGCATTTCACGCCTTTAGGAATGTAGACAAAAGAACCATCGCTAAATACGGCGGCGTTCAAGGCGGCAAAATAATTGTCAGCGATAGGAACAACGCTACCCAAATATTTTTTGATCAGTTCTGGGTGTTCTTGCAACGCTTCGGAAAACGAACAGAAAATAACGCCATCTTCCGCTAGCTTTTCTTTAAATGTAGTAGCGACAGAAACGCTATCGAAAATTGCATCAACGGCGACATTTGCCAGCCGTTTCTGTTCAGATAGAGAAATGCCTAATTTCTCGAAGGTTTCTAAAAGGGTTGGATCAACTTCATCCAAGCTGTTTAGTTTTTCTTTCTTACGTTTTGGCGCTGAGTAATAAATGATATCCTGATAATTTATTGGCGGATACTTGACATTCGGCCAAGTTGGTTCCGTCATTTTTTGCCACTGGCGATAAGCTCTGAGGCGAAAGTCCAGCATGAACTGCGGCTCGTTCTTCTTAGAGGAGATCAAGCGGATAACGTCCTCGTCTAGTCCACGCGGAATAGTGTCGGCCTCAATGTCGGTGACAAAGCCGTACTTGTAGGGTTGGTTGACTAAGGTTTTGACAGTGGCACTCATCAGTAATAATCTCTCGTGTTCGGAACTTGAATCTCTCTATAAGGATGGGAGACGGGGTTTCTTTAGCCGATTCCCATCTACCGTTACGGAATGGTTACACGGCTGCTAGAATAGTGGTGGAGAGTAAAACAACAGCTATGTTGTTTAATCTATCTTCATTTTACGCTAAATTAACAACAACAATGTTGTCAAAGTCAAACAATTTTGGATTTTAGATTTGCAATTTGGGATTGAAAGAGACCACAAGGGTGCTTGGCTCAAGGATTTTAGATTGACGATAGCGTAGCGGGGCATATACTAGAAAACTTTTTTAATCCAAAATCCAAGTTGCGCTGTAAGCGCACCAAAGGTGCGACTCAAAATCCAAAATCGGTACGGTCAAATTTTCACAGAAATTAATTTTTGGGGCGTTCGCTGAACGTCTCGCACCACATGAAGATGGCGACTACCCACCAGTCCTCAACCAAGCAAGATATCCTAGAATATCTGCACAAACACGAAAAAGCAACGGCTTTGGAGCTAGCTGAAGTTTTAGACGTTACCCCCCAAGCTATTCGTCGCCATCTCAAAGATTTGGAGACGGAGGAGCTAGTTTTGTATTCTACATCAGTGCAGGCGGCGGGGATGGGGCGTCCGCAGCATCTTTATCAACTGAGTCGTCAAGGACGCGATCGCTTGCATCGAACAATGAGCGATCGCTTTGGTGATGGCCACGGAAATTTTGCGGTTTCGCTGCTAGACACCTTAGCCGAAACGGTAGGACACGACCAATTTAAATCGATTTTAGAGAAACAGTGGCAGCGTAAAGCCAAAGAATATCGCGATCGCGTCGGTAACGGTTCACTGCGAGAACGTGTAGCCAACTTAGTAGAGTTGAGAAAAGCGGAAGGCTTCATGGCAGAGTATCACGCTGTTGATGTAAATGACTCCTTTGAGAGCGATCGCTTTATCTTAATGGAGCATAACTGCGCCATTTCCAACGTTGCCGAGTCTTTCCCCAGCATCTGTGGTCACGAATTAGAAATGTTTGCAGCCGTCTTACCCGATTGTACCGTAGAACGCACCCACTGGATTATTGATGGCGAACACCGTTGTGGCTATTTGGTGCAAATTCGTCATTAGTCATTTTCTAATACCCAATGCCCAATGCCCAATGCCCAATGCCCAACTAAATTTGAGATAGCATTTCATTTATGGATTTACCACCACAGCAACCATCAACACAATTTTTAACCCTGGAAGAGTCAGCAAAAGTAGACGCGGCTTTGTTGTCTTCCCCAGAAAAGTTTTTAACAAGATTGACAATTTCATCACTGAAGGTTTTGAAACATATCGCTCAAGAATACAGCGTTGCTATTGAAGATTTGACAACACAGCAAGTAATTGCTTGGTTTGAAAAAGATGGCAAAATCCGACGTGAACAGGGCATTGAAGCTGCATATCTAAAGTGGTGATTAAAAGATAAATATAGTAGGAAAATTTTTTCAATAAAAAACTAAAAAACAGAAAGCACCTTTTAAAAAGTGCTTTAGAAATTCATTAGATTGAATCTGTCAAACAATTATTTAAGCATTGTAATTGTTAGCTCGAGGACTACGAGCTCCAGTTGCGGCTCCAATCATTGAGGCTATTAAACCTAACAAAGAACCAAACACAAACCACCACAATCCCGAACGTAAATTAGCTGCTGCATCACGAGCTTGTTGGGCAGTTATGTTTGCTTGTGGTACATTAATACCACCTTGCTGTTGTACCTGATTTATCACTTCCCCAGCGTTAGAAGCAGCAACACCAAAAGCACCAGATACTCCATTTGCTAACAGCCATGAGCTAACTGCTAAAGTCGTTGCCCAAAGAATTGCGCCGTTAAGAAGAGCTGTATTGCGGTTCATCGGCCCACAAGCACGGGCTGTCACCCAACCACCAGTAAATAGAGAAATTAGTAAAGCGATAGTTGACCAAAGCCCCGCATTACCCGCAGCGTTAGGGGCAATTGTTCTGGGTGCACCTGAACCTTCAACTGTACCTGCCGCAAAAGCACCAATTATAGCGCTCAAAATTAATTGAGTAGCTAAAGCAACCAACAAACCAGAAATAATCGGCCCCCAGCGAACAAGATCATGATATTCACTTACTCGACCTGATACCACAGGGTCAGTAGGAATAACGTCGTTCCCTGTGCGATTTACGTATGACATAACTTATGTTCTCCAGTGCTGTTTCAGCAAAGCTTATCTCAGGTATATTCATGTTTATGCTTAAAATTAAATAACTAAATCATCTTATTTTATATCTATCAATAGAAAGAGTTAATAGGTATATCTTTAGTGAGAAAAATAAATTTTTTTAACATTTTTTAATACAGTTTAGTAAATAACTTTTTAGAAAATAAATTTGAAATTAAAACACAATTAATTATTAAGTTTTATAAAAAACCAGCTTTAATTGTGTATGCAGTTAGACTTAAGACAAAACTTTGTAACCATTGTCAAAGTGAGGATAATCAAAAATTAACGCATCTTTACAGCAGTACCTGTGGCAGTAATCAGTAAAAGAACTCCTGACTGGTCAATATTGATTGTGCCAGTATCAATTTCAATCCCAATTACAGCATTTGCTCCTAAACGTTGTGCTCGTTGTTCTAATTCTTCTAATGCCTTGCGTTGACCCTGCTCAAATAGACGCTCATAGCTACCAGTGCGTCCACCAATAATATCTCGAATACCTGCCAGAAAATCCCGCAAGAAATTACTACCGTAGACTACTTCTGCTGTCACAATGCCTAAATATGACTCAATAACGGCTCCTTGAATTACATCAGTGGTAGTTATAATCATAAATTAGCCTTCCAAATTGTATATAGGTTGATATTTATTATTAGAATTCACATACAAAACTAGTTTGTATTGATACAAACTTGATAAACATGCTCTCACATAATTTTAGATTGCGATCGCATTTACGCTCTCACTTGCCGACTAAAAACTAACATTTTGAAAAATATTTAGCTTGTTAAATTGATCTTACCGTGTAATGTCCAAAAAAGGATATAAACGCCTGGTGGCAGTTTTCTAAAGAATAATTGGATACAGAACCAGCAAATTATTAAATAAAATAACAAACAAGGATAAATGTTAAATTTTCTGAAATTGGTGGTTCGCTTTTTAAAATTAGGCTAAACGCCTGTTGGGTTTTTCTCAGTGACACGTATAACTACTGACAAAATAAGTGTTATTTTGCCAGCCTAGTGATTTATATGTAAGTAACTTCATCTAAACTTGATATCTTACACTTCATCATTCAGTAAAAACTCTGTAATGTAGGGCTAATGTAAAGGAAAGAGCCAATGAATTATTAACATCTTAATCAATACGAAGAAATACAGTTTTCAAAAGTCTATATTTTTGTTTTAATGTACAAGAAAAAAGTCCTCTAAAATTTCAGGAAATTTACTGTGTACAAGCCAACATCAATTGTGCTGAGTGTGGTGTTATTAGGATGTTTTTCCTTGACTATACCTTCAGTGGCTCAAGCTCAGGTATTAGTGGCGCAAGGCAAAAACCCAGAGTTAAAGCAACTACTAGAAGAAGGACGGAGGTTAGTGGATACGGGCGATTATGGTGGTGCGATCGCAGTTTATCAGCAAGCAGCTAGGCTAGATGCCAAAAACGCTAAAATTCATTCAGGTATTGGCTATTTATACGCACAACAGGGAAATTACCAAGCAGCATTAACAGCTTATCGTCGGGCGATCGCCATCAATCCTAACAATAGTGATTTTTATTACGCAGTGGGTTACATCAAAGCGAATTTGGGCGACACGCGTGGGGCAAAAGAAGGCTACCGTCGGGCCATACAACTGAACCGTAACAACGTTAACGCCTATTTAGGATTGGCTGTGACCCAATCTCGCATGGGAGACTATAATGCTGCTAGCTGGGCATACCAACAAGCAATCGAATTAGATAAGAACAACGCCCAAACTTATGAGTTAATGGGTTCGATGTATAAACAGCGCCGACAAACCAAACAAGCAAACAGCTTGCTTCAGAAAGCCCGTGACTTGTACAAGCGGCGCAATGACTCAGATGGCGTCAACAGGGTAGAAGCCATGCTGCGACAGTTAGGAGGATGAGTTTAATCTAACTGGCGTCCCGTTAATTCCACAAAAATATCTTCCAGATTAGAGGGACGCACCATCATTCCAGTTTTATCAGGCTGTTCATTCAAGTAGATATTTGCTGCTTCCAAAGATGGGAAAAACAGATATTCCCAACTACGAGCACCATCACTTCCCACTTCAGATATACCTAATTGTTTCATTACCAAACCTTCACCGTGAGCAGAGCGCAGCTGTTGTAAAGTTCCTAAAGAAATCAGCTTACCGCTATCCATAATACCGATGCGTCCTGGCTTGGTAGAACCAAAAGCATCGCACAAAAATTCGACCTCATCCATATAATGGGTCGTTAGTAGCATTGTCATTCCCTGCTTATTCAAATCTCGAATAATTTCCCAAAGCCGTCGCCTAGTTTGGGGGTCTAGTCCTACCGTTGGTTCATCCAAAAACAGAATTTGCGGTTGATGCAATAAAGCTCTGGCAATTTGCAATCGTCGTTTCATACCCCCAGATAGGGTTTTTACCAAATCATTACGTTTTTCTGCTAACTCAACATACTCTAACCATTGATTAATTAGTTTTTGTCTTTGTGGGTTACTAATGTGATGTAGCCTCCCATGCAGTTCCATATTTTCCCAAACGCTTAAATCGTTATCTACACTTACTTGCTGCAAGACTACGCCAATACTTTGTTTTGCCAACATTGCTTGGCTCATCACATCATATCCACCTACTTCTATCCGTCCTTGGGAAGGTTTCGTTAGTGTAGTCAGCATCCGAATTGTGGTTGATTTACCCGCACCGTTCGGGCCGAGTAGAGCAAATATTTCCCCCGCTTCAATTTGGAATGACAGGTCATTGACTACAGGTACATTATTGTAAAACTTGTAGACATTTTCTAGACAGACAGCAGCAGTCATAGTTATTTTGCTCCAATTAAAAATTTAAAATAACGAATTGATGGTCGCAAGTTGAGCTATCCTGCGGGAAGTCGCAGAAGCTTTTACACACTTATCTTGAAATTTAATTTCTCTTGGCGATTATATCTAGAATGACTGCAATTAATCTGTCTGGGTCTATTGGCTTGGCAACATGCTGCTGAAATCCGGCGGCTAGAGCTTGTTGGCGATTAACTTCTCCAGCATAAGCCGAGAGGGCTAAAGCCAAAATTTTCCCACCTTGTTCGGGTAGCATGGCTCGAATTTGTCGAATTAGCATATAGCCATCCATCTCTGGCATTCCAATGTCACTCAATAAAATATCTGGTGGTGATTGCTCTACGGCTTGTAGTGCTTCTATTGCCGATGTCACAATACAAACCTCTGCTCCCGCCTGCTCAAGAACAAAGCCCAAAAAATCACGGATATCTTCATCATCATCAACAATTAGTAACCGTATTCCTGTCAGAGGTGAGGTGTTAAAAGTTAATAATGAGGAGTCCTCTTGTACTTTCTGGCTATAACTTTGTGCTTTCATCAAAGGAAACCTGACATTAAAGATGGCTCCCTGTCCTTCTCCAGCACTGTCTACTTGAACAGTACCTCCATGCAGTTCAACTAGATGACGGACGATCGCCAGCCCTAACCCTAATCCGCCAAACTTCCTAGTTGTTGTCGCATCTGCCTGACGAAAAGATTCAAACACGTAGGGTAAAAAGTCTGGATTAATACCTTTACCCGTGTCGCTAACAGTAATTTGAGCCTGCGAGTCTCGGCACTCTAACCGAATTTCGACCCGTCCACCAGCGAAACTAAATTTTACAGCGTTAGTAAGCAAATTCCAAAATACTTGTTGTAAACGAGCAGAATCTCCTAAAATCTGCCCAATATTTGGGTCAAATATTCTCTGAATTTCAATTGACTTCGCTTCTGCTGCTAAACGCACGGTTTCAATAGCCGCTTCAATCGTCGATGCTAAGTTAACAGGAGCCATTTCCAAATTGAGTTTGCCAGACAAGATGCGAGAGATATCTAACAAATCTTCAATTAATTGGGCCTGGAGTTTGGCATTGCGCTCGATTGTTTCCAAAGCAATAGCCGTTTTTGCGGCATTTAATGTTCCATTGCGAAGCAACCTAGACCAACCCAGAATAGGATTGAGGGGCGATCGCAATTCATGTGATAGCACTGCTAAAAACTCATCTTTAATTCGATTCGCTGTCTGAGCTTGTTCACGCGCAGCTTGCTCACGCAAAAAAAGTTGTTCGCGTTCAGCTTCCGCTTGCTTTTGCTTTGTAATATCGCGTGAGACGACTAAGAGTTGTGCAATAATTCCTGATGCATTTCGGACGGAAGTAACAATCACATCCCACCACTTCGCCTTACCCTTTGCAGTGGGGCAATAGCCTTGAAATTGACCAACATTACCTATTTTGGCTGCGGCGATCGCCGCAGCGGCCTTTTCTCGGTCTTCGCCTTGCCATAAATCAATCCACTCGGCGTTAAGAAAGGACGCAGGCTCATCAATTTCTAGAAGATGCAGCCCCCCTTTATTCAAGTAGAGTACCCGCCCATCTAACGTTAAAACTTTGATACAATCATGACTGCTGTCCAAAATTCGTTGCTTTAACTCTTCACTTTCTCGCAGGGCGGCTTCGGCAAGTTGGCGTTGCGTAGCTTGCTGATAGGCATCGCTGATATCCTTGAAAAGGACGGCGACTTGTCGCTGCTGTGGTTGCCCAATGCGGAATGCATAAACGTCGAACCAACGTTGTAGGGCAACAGCGCGATTCTCAAAGCGAACGGGTTCGCCCGTTATGGCGACTTTGCCGTAAATTTCAAACCAATGCTTGTCATGATTCGGAACTAGATCACGTATTCTTTTGCCTTGTACGTCTTTGAGTCCCGCTTGTTTCTCAAAGGACGGATTGATTTCTAAAAAGCGGTAATCGTTCGGCGTGTCGTTTTCATCAAACAGCATTTCGATCACGCAGAATCCTTCGTCAATAGACTCAAACAGCGTTCGATAGCGCTCCTCTTTCTCCCACATTTCGCGGTCTACATAAACGGGTTCTGCTAGGGGAGGACAATCCACAATTAATTGCAATCCCGCCGAATCAGCAGCAGACCGGAAAATACTTGCTAGTTCTGCGGTATAAGTGGCTAAATCAATTGGCTCATAACTAGCTATGGTGCGCCCGGCTTCAATGCGCGAGAAATCTAACAGCGTATTGACTAGCTTGAGCAGCCGTGTGCCATTGCGCTGCACCATCTCCAATTTTTCTTGGGCTTTGGTTGGAAGAATTCCGTCTAATTCGGTTAACATCTCTTTCAGTGGCGACAGCATCAGCGTTAGGGGAGTGCGAAATTCGTGGCTGATGTTGTTGAAGAAGGTCGTTTTGGCTCGATCCAGTTCTGCTAGTGCTTCCAACCGCTTGCGTTCTTCTTCATAAGCACGCGCATTAGCGATCGCGATCGTCATGTTGCCTACTAGCAAATCGAAGAACTTCCGGTACTCCCCCTCAAAAGCTTGGTAAGGATTAATACCCAATACCAGCAATCCAACGATTTGTTTTTGTCCACCTGCGATGAGCGGCACGACCCAAGCAGCAGAGGGGGGTTTGTCCCAAGCTCCTGTGGGCAAAGCTCCAAACTGAGTTGTCAAATCATCGACGATTGCTGCTTCCCCGGTATGATAAACTTGTGCGATTTTCCATGCATCGCTGTGTTGAGTTAAATTTACTCTCGATAGAATTGTTCCTGTTTCCTCCATTGGAGTAGTTCCAACCAGCTTTGCACTTCTGCCATCTGCCTCTACCTGATACAGCATGGCAAACGGGATATCATGAGAATTAGTTGCTAAGGCTTGAATTGCAGACAGACAAGCCGCTTCTGTAGTCTTTGCTTGAGCCGTTTCTCTACTTAGTAAGCTCAGAGTTTGTAAACGGCGATCGCCCAGCACTCGTCCTGTTGTTTCACTAACAATGCAAAAGACTCCGCCAACTTTCCCGCTTTCATCTCGCACGGGGTCGTAGGAGACATCGAAGTAAGTTTCCTCAATGTAACCGTGTCGATTCAGGAAAAATAAATGATCTTGTGCCCAAAATGCAATTCCTGTGGCAACAACTCCCTTGAGTAAAGGTTCTACAACATTCCAGACTTCGCTCCACGCTTCATGAGCAGGGCGACCGAGCGCCCAAGGATGTTTTGAGGCAAGGGCAGGGCGATAAGCATCATTATAAATCGTGATTAATTCCGAACCCCAGAAGAGGCAAATCTGAGCTTTAGAAGCCAGCAAGATGCTAATGGCACTCCGTAAACTCTGGGGCCAATCAGCCACATAACCTAAAGCAGTCTGTGACCAATCGAGCGATCGCATCAGGCTGACTATTTCGCCACCTTCAATAAAAACACTGTTAACAGCTAGACCTTCTCCTTCAGATGCCATTGCTGCTAGTCCTGATCGCTAAAGTATTTGGTTAATAGGTTTTCACCTGGTTCTCCCATTTCATGTAACAATTTTTCAATCTGTTTGAGCGCTAGAGGAATTGGTCTATTTCGTCCATTTTCCCATCGATTAACACTCTGAAATGACACACCGATTTTGCTAGCAAACTCAACTTGAGACAGTTGCAGTAGCTGCCGAGCTTCCCGAATCAACGCTGCAATTTTTACATCTTCCAAGGCTGCCATCAAGTTGGGCTTTCCTCAATTGAACTGTTTAGACTATAACAGATGTGATAAATGCAAAAATATCCGCAAATCAAGTTTATTGCGAATGAAGGCTCTTTTTTATTAGTAGTCTGTCACATTAGTTACGAGGGTGAACAAGTTCGTAGTAAAGACTAGCCCTTTCAAGGTGACTGGTAAAGTCTCTTTTTTCTCTGCGCCGCGCCAGTTGCTACTCTGCCTTAACGCTAAGAGCGTAGCAAGATCCCCGTATGGGTACAAATCAGGGAACCGCAAGGACGTACTGGCTTTTTTGCGTCTGGGGCGGTTCAAAAGCATTTTATTTAACCTTATTAAACACAGAGAATACATTAAGAGGTTAGGGTTGATCGAGCAAAATTTTTACCCACTTTGAAAGGGCTAGCTCTACTTAGTCATTTGTGAACAACAAAATTCCCGATTTCTTGGAGAAATCGGGAATCTAAAATTTCAATTTTTACAAATCAAATAGAATTCATATAACGATTTTGATAGTAAGCCAAAATTTGATTAACTCGTTGCCGACTTTCTGAACCAGAGTTTGCTGTCCACGATATGCACAAGCCACCAATTTGACTTTGATTGTAATCAAACTCTTGGGATGACTGGGGAATTAAATCCACTTCTACCCCTTCGACTTGATGTAAATGAGCTGCTATCTCTCTATAGACAGTTAAAGGCAAACCAGCAAATTCAATTTTTTCCTTAGTCCCCATCGTTATGAAGCTCCAACATTAAAAGGATTTGAGGGGGGCGTTGTCACTGAAACAGGATTGCCGCTAGCAGATGCAGCAGACGGCGTTGAATTGACAGCCCCTTCTCCTACCATTTTGGCAACTTCAATACCATATTGTTCCAGAATCACGATGGGATTGTAGCCCTGATTCATTTCAATACGTTTAACCAGTACGCCATTTGCTAATCGCTGTCCCGCCTGCACATAGCGACTCGTCGGTTCATCTGGTACTTTGATAATTGCCTGTGGTTCCTTACTAATTAGAACTACACCAGTCACAACAACTGCCTTTGCTAACTCAGGTTGTGCTGGCGGTGGCAATACAGATATTAAAGCTGGGTTGGGGACAACTTGAGGCAAAACCTTAGGTAAAACTGAAATCGAACTAGGATTGACTTTTTTTGGTACAGAAGCAATCTTATTTTTTTTCTGATTTAAAGCTATGTTGGGTGTTGGAAGTTTTCGGACTTTTAGGGATGCAGTAGGTAGCTTAGGCAACATGGGAACAGGTCTTCCAACTGTTTTAGGCATTCCGGGAGTCTGCCCGAAAAGTTGTGCAAACGGATCAGCTCGGTCTTTTGATACCTGAACAAACCGTGCCCGCTCTGTAGCATTAGTAGATTGAATCAAGTTAGCAGATGCAGGAGTAAATTGCGAAACCTCTTTGGCAGGTATCACTGGATTCTTAAAGGATTGAGTCGTTGATGGCGACTTTGCTGCTATTTTAGGAACTGGCGTAGGATTGATGGCTTGTGGTGTCTCTTCAGAAGCACATCCAGCGATCGCCAAAGTTAAAATAGCTGTAATTGTAATTTTTAAATTTCTGCCCATGAGCTGTTCTCAAAAGCCATTGAAAAACTAGAAAGTTGAAATTAACATGCCTAAAATTTGTATCAAAGGCAAAGTATGTTCCCTTTATAACTTAACTTTTTAAATTTTGAGGGTTATTTTTAGCACTGTGTACTCAGCATAACTGCGGCTTGGTGTTTATGCAATCAATCTTCTGCCACACCCATAAGCTGTTTCATCAAATCCAGACCTTTCTTAACTCTACGGGAAACTGTTACCACACTAATTCCCAGATGTTCTGCAACTTGTTTTTGTGTTAAATCCTGTAAAAACACACATTCCAACACATCGCGGGTGCGTTGTTCTAGCTGAACCAATGCTTGTTGCAAGCGAAGTTGGTCTTCTTGTACTAGTTGAAAGCTGCGATAGTTAGGATCTGGAACTAATTCTCCCAAACAGGTAGAGCCTTCTTCTCCATCTTGGATTGGCACATCAAGACTCAAGGGAGCGCGATTTATCCATGCTAATTTAATTTCTTGCCATTCGTTTGGAGAAATTTCCAGTGCTGTTGCTAATTCTGAGTCTGTTGGTTGGCGATTATGCTTTTCACGCCAAGAACGTGACACTCCTATTGCTTGCTGTTGCAGTGCTAACCACTTGCGAGGAATTCGCACGGTGACACCTTTATCTCGGAGATAGTGTTGAATTTCACCCCGAATATAGGGAAGAGCATAAGAACTAAAGGCATGTCCCTTGGAAACTTCAAATTTTTCAATCGCCCTGATTAAACCCAAAGACCCAACCTGAAGCAAATCATCGTAGGTTTCATGACATTGATTCGTCCAGTAGTGAGCTTCTTTTCTCACAAGTCCAATATTGAGTTTTACCAGCTTATTGCGAATATTTCCTGACGGAGATTGCTGATATTCTCGCAACAACTGCCAAATTTCATGTTTCAGTTCATTGGTTGTTGTGGTAGGCATAGCACCATGTTTATTAAGTAAATCAACAATTAATTCCTCACTTTTAAACTCAGCTGCGATGGCGTACCCGCCCTTTCCGGTGGCGATCGCACGATATCAAAGCTAATGTCGTGCTATATGCCTCAGAAAATTCTCTGGTAGATAACAACGTTTTTCTAAAGAAAATTCCACAGACTTGCTTGACAATCGAGCAAAGTTTAAATAAGCAAAATTGGTATGATCTGTAGCTGTTTTTAGGACTACATAGAAATAAAATATAAAATTAGTTACCAAATATAAAACCGAGATTGTACTTAACTTTAATTAATTAATGCTGAAGCTAATTTCTATAAACAAAACAACAGTAGCCGCAATTTTATTGGATAAGCAAAAGTTTTATTTACAGTAAAATTACGTGTTTATTAAACCAAAATTCATCCACTAATTAAAAATTACTAATAATTTGCCAAAAATAATACGTAAATTTACGCAAAAAGATACAACAAAAGGCATCTCGCCCTTTGTTGTATTTAAAGTTTCCTCCTCTTTGTGAAAAACGCCTAAAAAAAGGCAGGCTGTTTCATTCTTTAAAAGCTTCTTGAAAAGCGAGCAACAAGGGAAGGAAGAATTTTTCTCTTGTCTCCCCTTGAACCTTTGTCTCTTTTCGTTGCTGTAATGCTTTTATAGGAATGAAACAGCCCTGAAAATGGTGGCAAAAAAGTTAACTTTTGTTATGAACCCTGATGCTTACAGAATTGTAGTTCTGAATGCCAGTCAGTTACCTAACTCTAGAGAGTTTAGCTACGAGCCGGTTCAACCCGTGCAAAAAATAGACCGCGAATCCTAACTTCTTTAGGTTCGCCAGCACCTAAATCAGTATCAGATGGCTGTTCGCTCTCGAAAGTACCAGCAATTTCACCACTAGAGCTATCGATTTTAGCGATTTGCAATGAAATCTTGCCATTAAGATTTTCAGCACGCTTGACGTTAGTGCGGGTAAGTTCTTCATCATCCGCTTGGGCGGGGAGAGCCACGGCATTATCGTAGCCACTAACGACACCACGACCCTTTGGATCTAGGAAAGCAGCACCACGGTAGGAAGGAACTTTGAAAGTGCCTTCAAAGTCCGTAGAGGTGTTAATGCTGCTCAAATTAGGTTGGCTTTGAGCAACCAAGTTTTTGATGGTGAAGAGGAAAGGTACTCGCTCACCACCGGGAAGTTGCACAGTGATGGCTTGGAAGTCAAGACCATCAGTTTCCACAAAGGTGAGGCTATTATCTGGGTTAATTTTTAGGTTGCCTTGCACCTGGTCAATGGTGGAAGTATATCTGGTCAACAATTTGCCAGCAACAAATTCTGCTTGTTGGCGTTTATTAGCAGGTTCTTCTTTGATGAAGAAGCTAGTTGGTTCTAAGCAAAGTTCTTTGATGGTGTATGACTGGCTAGAATCAATGGGAATGGAGCCACGGCTTGTTTCTGCTAGTTGGGGGCATTTGTTAGCCAAGCCAGTGCCGCGAATTTGATCGTAAGTGAGGACATCTCTACCACTACTAACAGCAGGAGCATCACTACAAGCAGTTATTAGCCCCAGGCACAAAGCCAAGAATGCAACAATTAAAGCGCGATACCTCATGGTCAACCTCAATCTCAAAAATTAATATCTAAGTTGTAAAACTGCATCGAAGCTTTGATATTTGACGAGAAGCCATCCTTTATCGGACATTGCATTGCTCTGATTCTTGAGTTGAAACAAGTGTCCGGGCGTATAGGTTGGCAGTCGCCACTCAAACTTTTCTCTGCTAAACGTACTTAAACGTGTTGCTGCTTCGCACTTTGCTTTTGCATATAGCAAAAGCGGCGTCGCCCAAGTCTTTTTGTATCATGTATGTGACGCCACTACATACAGCCCATTGTTTGATGGGTAAATCAGCCAGATCATACGATTTTTTTTAACTCAAAATCAAAGTACTCAAAATTCAAGAAAGTCTCATCCCGATCGCATTTAGCTGCCGTGGAGGCTATGGTAAAGGTTACTACGCTCTTTTACGAGCGATCGCAATTGCTTTTGATAAAGATACAAATCTAGTTATATTCACCCCTGAGTCAATGAAGAGGCAGGGGGAAAGGGAGATTCTAAAAGCCTACAGAAGGTTCATTTTCTAGAGGAACTATTGGCAAACTAGGGAAAATTAAAAATCTCCGGTAAATTTGAGTTGACCTCATTTATACGGAAAGGATGGCATGAACAATAATAAAAATCTTGAATCAGGGGAATTATCCTGTAAACTGCAAGCGATCGCAACTGTGGTGTATGATGCAGTTCAAGATTGTCAAGGCGATAGTGTAGCTCTTTTGGCGATGCTTAGGCAATTGGAGCATTTACACCGAGAGATTCGAGACGGGGTTTTTCAAGAGAGTTTGCCTGTTAACCGTCGGCAACTCTACTCACTACTGAAAGATATTGAGTCTGAGGGAGGCTGGCCTTATATTGAGCGCATGAGACTGCAAGCCTTTTTAGCAAATTTGCCACAAGAGGCTCCCGCAGAAAATAATCATGAAGTTTTGGAGAGCGATCGCTCATGCGGCTGATGATCTTAAAATAAATTTCTAGCTTTTAGGACTTACGCACTGTACAAAATAACTATCTTGTGCATCAACCTAAATACGTTGTTTCGGGCTTTTATCAATCACCTTTGATTGAGTGCGTAGGCGTAGCCCGCCGCAGGCATCGCTAAAATCTCATTGAAAAATCTAGCTATCAGCCTTGAAAACTCTACCTGTTATTTTGGCTTTTCTGTCAATGCGTAAGTTCTAGCTCTGAATTAACAACTTAGATCGCCTCATCAACCGCTAAACCAAGAGCGGTTGCTCATTGAGGCTTCAAGCTAATTCGTAATTAAAGAGGGTTTTTACTGGTTATACCATTACAAAGAAGGCGATCGCGCTCCTCTAGATTGGGGTTGTGTTTGAGGTAATCGCCCACCCAGCCGCAACCATGAACAAGTAGGTCGTCAAGATTTAAATTCCACAAGATTATCGTGTTGTCATCACTGGCTGATGCTAGTGTTTGACCATCTGGGCTAAAACTGACACTAAATACCCCAGCACGATGCCCATTGAGACTTTTAATTAATTTGCCATCACGGCTCCAGAGTTTCACTGTACTGTCCCAACTGGCGGCGGCGAGGAATTCACCATTGGGGCTGAAAGTAACGGCATTGACGCTATCACTGTACCCCTTTAATAAGGTTTTTAACAACGTCCCATCCCGTCGCCACAGTTTCACAGTGTTATCCCAACTAGCAGAAGCCAGTAACTCGTCAGTGGGACTAAAGCTGACACCTGTCACCCAGCTGTCATGGGGCGAGAAAGTTTTTAACAACGTACCATCTCGTTGCCAAAGTTTAACAGTTTGGTCATCACTGGCAGAGGCTAAAAGCTGACTATCATGGCTAAAGTTGACGCTATTTACCGAATCCTGATGCCCCACTAAGGTTTTGAGCAACTTGCCCTCACGGTTCCAAAGTTTCACTGTTTTATCTTTGCTAGCTGATGCCAAAAACTGACCATCAGGACTAAAATTCACGCTCATCACACTATCACTATGCCCGTAGAGAGTCATGATTAAAGTACCGTCAAGCCGCCAAATTTTAACTGTTTTGTCAAAACTTCCTGAGGCCAGCATTTCACCTTTGGGGTCAAAACTGACACTAGTAACTTGATTTGTATGCCCCACTAAAGTTTTATAAAGTCGGGTTTTGACCTCGCCACTACTGGTGTATCGTTGCCAAAGTTTGACAGTGCGATCGCTACTACCAGAAGCTAGCATCTGACCGTCGGGACTCCAAGCAACGCTTAAAACTCGCTTGCGATGCCCTTGAAGAATAGACGGTGTTGGGGCATCTAAACTCCATAGTTTCACGCTTTTGTCGTAACTTCCTGAAGCCAGCAATTTGTTATTTGGACTAAAAGCTAAACTGACAACATAATAGCTGTGTCCTTTGAAGGTTTTGAGTAAAGTACCATTGGTACTCCAGAGGTTTATGGTTTTGTCTAGACCTGCGGAAGCTAACTTTTGACTATCGGAACTAAAACTCAAACTCCACACAGCCTTACGATGCTGCCGTAAAGTTTTATAAAGACGAAAGTCAAAACCGTCTTTAGTGCTGTTACTTTCTCGCCGCCAAAGTTTCACTGTCTTATCTAGACCTGTTGACGCCAACAATTTACCATCTGGACTGAAAACAGCTACAGTCACAGCTTTCTGATGTCCCTGCAAAGTTGTAACAAGGCTACCATCGCGTCGCCAGATTTTCAATGTCTTGTCGTCGCTGGATGAGACGATCAATTGACCATCAGGGCTGAAGTTTACCCAGTTAACTGGCCCTTGATGTCCTACCAGTATTTTTACTAAGCTTCCGTCTTTGCGCCAGAGTTTTACGGTTTTATCCTTACTACCAGTAGCTAACAATTCACCATCAGGACTAAAATTAACGCTATAAACCCCATCTCCATGTCCTTTCAAGGTTTTATATGGCTTGGTGTCAAATCCACCTGTAACAGAGTTTTTGTGCCAGATTTGCACTGTTTTGTCAAGGCTGGCGGAGGCTAGGGTTTGACCATCAGGGCTAAAACTTACACAGTTAACAGCACTAGTGTGACCTTCAAGGGTTTGGAGTAAGGTTCCGTCAGGACGCCAAAGTTTCACAGTTTTATCTAGGCTACCTGATGCTAGTAACTGACCATCTGGACTGAAAGCTAGTCCCCAGACAACATCAGTGTGCCCTTCCAGGCGGTTAACCTCTGTTACTCCATAAACTGCCTGTTGCAAGGCTGTCACTACCCGCATTCGGGTATCTGGCTGCACGACATCTGCCTGTTTAAGTCCTCTCCAAGCCCGCAAACTTTCTAATAGAGCATCAAATTCTTTATTAGAGGCAAATAAAGCTTCACTAGTAGCAGCGATCGCACTAATGTTCAAGTTGCTTTCACTGCGTTCAGCTCGTAGAGTTTGGCGGACTGCTGCTCTTTTTTGCAAGTCGGCTTGCCACCATAATGTTGCTATTGTTCCGCTCATGATTGCCAGCACTGCGCCTGCTATTCGTGCTTCCCGCAGTCGCCGTTGCAATACCAAATTGAGTTGCTTTTGACTAAGTTGTTGGGCGACTTCAGCTTGAGTTTTTTCAAGTTTGATTTTTTCTAATTCCGCGAGCATACCATAATTGTTCTTTTGGCGAATTGGTTCAACTAAATAATCGTGAACTAGCTGGTAGCGATCGCCTAACTCTTCTCTAACTCGCAACACCAAACCTGAACCCACCAATATCTCTAAAATCAGTTCCCCAACTGTGTCAAAGCTTGATATTGTATCTAGATCATTATTATTAACTAATGCAGCCGCTAAATCAGTTTTAGTTTTTAACGGTCGCGTGCCTTTTTCATCAGTTAACTCAAATAATAGTTTCCAAGTTAACTCTTCATTCTCCTGACCACAATCTTTAATAACCTCCCCAAGCCAGCGTTCTACCAATTTCGCCGAGCCGCCGCAAAGTTTATATTGTCCGAGTGTGGTAATGTTTTCTATTTGTAGTTGAGCGCCAACTATTTGTAATTCAATTGGATGTACTTCGTCTAGTTCTGTTGTTAAATCTTGGACTAATCGGTTAATTAATTCATCACTTAATTCAGAATGGGAACGCTGAATAAGACTATGAATTATGGCTTTAGCATCCTCGCTAGAGAATTTTCCTAGATAATAGCGAATATCCTTATCGAGAATATTTTTATTAATTACGCCTAAATCATATAAACCAATGCTATTTTTTTGGCTGAACCGTTCAAATTCTAATAAATGATGTAAATAATCTTCTCTTAATGACAGAATAATTTTGACATAAGAAATATTTAAACATTCACTAAAAAATTGGTAAAACTCTATTCTTTCAGTGGGAAGATTACTAATAAAGAAAAATTCTTCAAACTGGTCTAAGATGATAATTATTGTATAGTTACGCTCGGTTGCTAACCGAATTTTTTCTAGGAGTATAGTGGGTGTAGAGTCAAGATTAACTGATATTCCTGTGGATGCCAGCACTTGATTTAAACTGCTTATCAAGACTGTGAGCCAATCAGTGTAAACAGACAAAACAATAGGTATAGGAATACGTTCACCGATAACTTTACCTTTGAGTGCTGGGACTAAACCAGCTTTGAGAGTTGAACTTTTACCTACACCGGATGGGCCATAAATTACTGTGAGCTTGTAGTCTGCACGAGTAATTCTTTCAATCAAACGATTGACATCTTGCTGCCGTCCAGAAGCAGATATTTCTTGGGCAACTCCCTCAGGAATAAACGGTATTTTTTGAGGTTCCAATGCTGGGTTAATTTTAGAGTGTTGCGGCTGCAATTGGCTTGCCCCAATGAAGGCACGAAAGCCATACTGATGTTCTATTTGAATCTTTTCTTGCTTGAGCTTAAAGGCTTCTGTATAGTCATGACGCTCAAAAAAGTAAAGCGATCGCAGTTCCTCTAAAATCTCTAAATAAAGAGATGGCTGATGTTGTAGCTCACAAACTACCCTCGCCCATTCCAGATTATTGATAGCCTCCTCTGGTTCACCGAGATGCCTCTGTGTACGAGCTAGCAAGAGAAGATACCAACTTTCTTGTCGTCGTCTTCGCAAAGCGTCTTGCAGAGAAGCTTGTGTTATTTCTTCGGAGATAGAAAGTGCTGTATTTGCTAATTCATGAGCCAGTATCCAATTCGACTCAGAAGCTGCCACATTTGCCAAAAAGCCATAATCTTGAGCAACTTGTGCAGCGCTTCCATAGGTTTTATGTAGATGTAATGACTTTTGAGCTAATTCTTTTAAGTCATCCCAGGCTTGTAAACGTTGCAGCATTTCACAAGCGGGCAAAATAAATTTAGCAACTAAGTCTTCTCTTTGTACTTCCTCCAATATTTCTAGGCATTGTTTAAACCACAATAGAGCATGTTCGCAATAGCTACTATTACTATTTTGATGTAAGTCTGCCATTCGGTGATAACACAGCCCCAGATGGAATATTACTATTGCTTGCTTGAGTAAAGATGAGACGGGTAAAGAAGAATTACTTTCCCACTCTGCTACTCTCCTGGTTTCTTGCTGCCACAATGCTAGGCTTCTTTGATAATTGGCTAAAGCACCATTAATTTGATCGTTGGCGTATTTATCTCGCCCTAAAACAAATTCTAAACTAGCTTCTAATCCTGGAGTTAATTGAAGGTTGTACAGGCGCAGCAAATCATTACGGGCTGATTCTATTTCGTGGCGGTGTTGAGACTTAGGATCTAAATCTAGGGAGGCGTTAGATAAAAATGTTTCGGCACCTGCTTCTAAAACTTTGGCAACTAGAGATTCTGCTTCTTGGTCGATCAAAGCAATCAAATCTACCTTTGCCATTTCAAATTTAATCGTGGTTGCAGCCCAGCTTTTAAAATCAGGTGCTAATCTTGAAAGTAATGATGCCACATCATCTTGTAGCCACAACACCACTGGAAAAGGAAAAGTCGCAGCATAGATATCTCGCGCTTGGTTAATGCCTGTAAGTAAGTTTTCTATGTCTATAGTTGACTCAATACCAAAAACCATCACAGCTGATGGCAAAGAATCTGTAAGGACAGCAGGATTATCTAAAGATAGTTCTGAGACTATTGTGTTGTGTAAGGAAGTAGTTGATGGATTCAGAACGATTTTTCTGATATAGATGTCTTTGCTAATAGAGCGAATATTTTCTAACATTTGCTCACGTAATTGCCCATAGTTACACCGAACTAAAATTAGGGCAAATTGTCCTTCGGAAAGTGCGATCGCTCTAATCAGTCTTTGCAATGTATGCTGATTTTCTTTTGTGTAGATGTGTAGCTGCTTATCACTAGTCATGGGTTATTGAACATGGGGAATGGGGAATGGGAAATTGAGCATTAGTTATTAGTCCAATGGCAAATGACAAAGGACTAACGACTAATGACTCACGCAGCACGGTTACTTTTTTTGTTGCCAAGCTAAAACTTTTTCTGTTTCTGCTAAGGCTGGACTGATGCCAAACCATCGCCCCAGAGGATCACGATATTCAAACAGATACATGCTTCTTAGTAAGCTTTGGTAATCAGACTCACCTTTAACTCTCTGCTGCTGCACTACTTCAAACAATAATTCCCACTGGGATTCATCAATAGCTAATAGCAAATCGTCGCGGTAGTCTTTAATCACGGCTTCTAAGCAGTCCCTAGAAAAGGGTGGATCTTCTCGTTGTAGGCAGCTATAAAGTAAACCTAATAAATTACGAATATGACCACCACTAACGCGACATATCCGATCCAAAGTTTGGGAGTGATCAAATAATTCTGTAATTAATAAAAGCCTTTCATTCAAAGGAACTTCTGGAAAAGCTCTTGCTAAAACTAATTGGCGGACTAGTGACATCCCTGGTTCATAGTCACTGCCATCTCTTTGGCGCACCAATACCATAGGTAGTACTTTTGGCGCAATCCCTCCCCCCAAACGATTTTTCAATGTCTCATACTCATTGGAGAAAATTAACGTTAGAGGAATTGTATAAACTAGGTGGCATTTGAGTCGGCGTAGCTGTTCGCCTCGGTCGATAAAGAGATATTCTGGTTGCGATCGCCCCGATGCTAAGGGACGCATATCCACTCGATCCAAATTATCTACAATTACTACTAATCCTTTTTGACCCCGTAGTTTTAGCTGTTCAACAGCCTTTTCGAGAATTTCTTCGTTGATCGCTTGCAAAATACTATTGGTACGTGGCTCCAGATATTGCCTTAGTTGATTCCGCGTCTGGGTACTATCTTTGGTTTTAGCGGTAATTTTGGCAATACCCAACGATAACTCTGCTTGTCCAGAAAGCTCTATGGGGCTTTGCAAAAAATCGCCTACTTCTTTAAATAAATTGGTAAAGTAACCAGGTTTGAGTTTGACGTTAATGCCTTCTAAACTGGCACTAACTTGACGGGCTACACTCAGCAAAATATCGCTGATATCAATATCCGCCATATCTAAGTCTTGACTGGACTCAAAATAAACTACATGAAATCCTGCTAATTCTAGTTCTGTCTTGAGGCGCTGCAATTCCGTTGACTTCCCGCAGCCAATATGGCCCGTAAATAACTGACAGGTTGGCTCATCAGGAGAAATCCGAATGATAGTCCGCTGCAATTCTTCCACAATCTTGCAACCACGAACATCAGCAAAATCTATGTAATACTGGCGATCTAACACGTTACTTATATTAAGCGTATAGCTTGGATTACATGCTTTATAAAAACGTGACAAATTTAATGTCGTTTTCATGTATCTAGAGGTGTATGTTGATGTGTGTATAGATGTGTGTGTAGATGCAGTTAAATTGTATTTTTTATACCAAAAATCTCTAGCTTAGATGTAGGCACACGATTACTTCGCAAGTTGGTAGTATCTTGCAAAAAACAGCACTTGTTACAGATCGCTGTCAGTAGTACGGTGGAGATTTAGTTGACCCTAGTAACCTTAAGCATATCTGTCCTTTTTACACCTGCTATTGAGTTTTTGATAATCTGTAGCTTTTATTTGACCTAACACAAACCTTTATAGCTGAGTTAATCAGTAAAAAAAGCTACTACATCATATAGTTCCCAGTTTGGATTGCTAATGATAAAGACTGGTATGAATTATAGCAATCTATACAGAGATTTAATGATATTTGCGTATCATTTCATGTTTTCTTTGTCAAGGTGCAAAATTAGAAATATATAAATTAACCTTTTGTAATCTTTAGAGACAAGATGTTTGACGATCCCTTGTCGAAAAGACAACAGTAAGTTAAGAATGGACACCGGAAACTTTAATCGGAAGGATGACTAGCGCCACGTTCGTTATGTAGTTACTGTAAAGTGTTACTAAAAATAAAAAAAGTCTTGAGGAGAGCGGCTAATAGATGCTGGCAGTGTTTACTGAGATTAATAATGATACAAGGGCGTCAAGGAATTTAGATTGTAAGTAGAAAGGGGTTTGAATGGCTGGCATAATATCAGTTTCCCGCACCGATCTAGCCCAGCGTCGTAAGAAATTACGTCGGCAGAGGCAGATGAAAATTATTCAAGCTATTTGGCGAACTTTTGCCATTACCGGTTTGGCGGTTGGATTGCTGTGGGTGGCAATTCAACCAGTGTGGGTACTAAAAAGTCCTAAACAAGTAGCGATCAAATCAGGCAATCAGTCCCTGTCAGATGAGACAACTCAATCACTGTTGGTGCTATCTTACCCCCAATCTTTGTGGCGGATTGAACCGGCAGCGATCGCTAACTCTTTGAAGAAACAACCAACTATTGCCGAAGCGATCGTTAGACGCCGCTTGTTTCCTCCTGGATTAAACATCGAAATCCAAGAACGAGTTCCTGTAGCCGTGACTCAAACACCAAGTGGGCAAAATCAAGGCACTGGCAACAAAAAAGTCACAATCGGCTTACTAGATGCAAGCGGGGCCTGGATGCCTTTAGAAAAATACACATCACTGAATCCTACTAAGAAATTACCCAATCTCAGAGTAATTGGATTGCCCAAACAATACTGTCTCTATTGGCCTCAACTTCATCAAGCTGTAAGCCAAAGTCCCATAAAGGTAATGGAAATTGATTGCCAAAATCCAGCGAATTTAATTTTGAAAACAGAACTAGGAAATGTGCATCTCGGCGTTCCGGGCCCCCAACTGTCTGAACAAATTAAAGTACTCGCCCAAATGCGTCATTTAGCAGCAAAACTAAATTCCGGCCAAATAGAGTATATTGATCTGAAAAATCCCGAATTTCCATTAGTACAGATGAACCAAAAAGAACAAAAAATAACTTCCAAAACTCCTAAAAACATCTAGTACAGCACCGCGTGAATAAACATAGCATTTCAAATGGCGCAAAAGCCTAGAATACAATTCTTTTGAATGCGTGATTTTTGACTTCCGCCTTGCAGTACTAGAGTGTTTAATGTATTGATAGCTCCTAGTAAATTAAGAAGCTTTATGCTGATAAATAAATTTATTATTTTCAGTTTTCGAGCAAACCTCACGAAAATCGGCATTAACTTCTAATTAAAATGAGAAGATAAATCCTAAAATCTCTATTACGAGTAAAACACTTTCAATTATGACCCCTAACACCTAATAGTAGGGTGCAAGATGTTCAACAATCTAATGGTGGGCTATGGCGGGCAAAACGCCTTCTATTTCCAAAGACAGTTTACCGAAGTTTCAATCTGTAAAGGAAAATGCCGCCCAAAGTTGCGTAAGCATTGCTTCTGGGCAATTAGTTTAGACTATTCTGTGCTGTAATTTCTATGGGGTTACGAAACCTCTGGAAAAATCTTGATTTGTTGACCACACTAGTAAGGGTTCTCGTAAGATAGACTATTGCTCAAACAAAGTCTCCCTTAAGACCCCCAAACAACAAATTAATCAGGTATAGTCTGACAAAGTAAATTATTGCTTACTTCAACCTGAGGGATAAGTAAGTATAAGGTAAATTTTGTGTCTAAAGTTGTAGTTATCCCCAATGGTGAAATCTATTAATAATATTATTGAGGTAGATAAGATGCGCTGTAGTGTGTCTTTACAAGTTCTGCCCTCTGCTGAGAATAATGAAACGATTAATGTATGGTTGAAGTTATACAGATCACTTTTAGATAAATGTAGGTATACTTCTCTAGAATTGGCTGTGCGATCGCTTGCCTTGAAGGCTCATCCCATAGCAAATTTTCACACTGCCAATTCTGTTAGGCTTGGCAGTGTGAAAACCATAAAGAACAGTGCCCTAGTATTGTGGCACTTTCAAACTAAAGTTGACTCTTAGGTGAATAACACCTGAAAAAGTCGTTTATCTACCCTTTGACAAATCCAATGACACTTGATAATAACCAAGGACTTAACTATAAAAATTCCCAATCTACGGGACAGCCGGGGTTCTCTCTGGCAGTTAACTCGACCAATCCCTTTAATAACTCTGGGTTGAACTTCGGACAAAATCACGATAATAAGAAGATTTCTACGGAAAATAGCCGAATTGGCGAGATTGTTCCTGGTCGGGTTGCCAACATCAAAGTGATTGGTGTCGGTGGTGGCGGTGGCAATGCCGTTAACCGCATGATTGAATCTGATGTCTCTGGGGTAGAGTTTTGGTCAATTAACACTGATGCCCAAGCTCTTACCTTAGCTGGCGCTCCCAGTAGATTACAAATTGGACAGAAGCTAACACGGGGTTTAGGAGCAGGTGGTAATCCTGCTATTGGTCAAAAGGCAGCAGAGGAATCACGAGACGAAATTGCTACAGCTTTAGAGGGTGCAGACCTAGTATTTATCACTGCTGGTATGGGGGGTGGTACTGGGACAGGTGCAGCGCCGATAGTGGCAGAAGTAGCAAAGGAAATGGGCGCTCTCACTGTTGGTGTAGTCACACGTCCATTTGTGTTTGAGGGACGCCGCCGTACCAGCCAAGCGGAACAAGGTATTGAAGGGCTAAAAAGTAGGGTAGATACACTGATCATTATCCCCAACAACAAACTACTGGAAGTGATCCCCGAACAAACACCTGTGCAAGAAGCTTTTCGTTATGCAGATGATGTACTGCGTCAAGGGGTGCAAGGTATTTCTGATATCATCACGATCCCCGGTTTGGTAAACGTTGACTTTGCTGATGTCCGAGCTGTGATGGCAGATGCGGGATCGGCATTGATGGGAATTGGCGTTAGCTCTGGAAAATCTAGAGCTAGAGAAGCTGCGATCGCAGCTATTTCTTCACCATTATTAGAATGTTCTATTGAAGGTGCTAGAGGGGTTGTCTTTAATATTACTGGTGGTACTGATCTCACTTTGCATGAAGTGAATGCAGCCGCAGAAGCAATTTATGAAGTAGTTGATCCCAACGCCAATATTATTTTTGGGGCTGTAATTGATGACAGACTCCAAGGTGAGGTAAGAATTACTGTAATTGCCACCGGGTTTACAGGTGAAGTGCAAGCTGCGGTACAACAAAGCGTGGCTAACGTTCGAGTAGCACCTAATACCTCGAAACGACCAACAACACAGCAACCACCTGTTAATCCGCCAACCTCAACTCCAAGTTCAACTCCAACTCCAACTCCAATTCCAGAACCGAAAGAAAAACCAGGATTAGATATACCTGATTTTCTGAGAAACCGACGTACACCACGGAATTAAAAGATTTTGGATTTGAGGTTTTAGATTAAATTAGCACTCTCAGGTTAGGCTGAGTGCTGTATAAAATCTGCTAGTTCCAGGGTTTTACTAAGAGCAGGGGTAAGCAATCTGTTGCCATCCCCAATCTTGCTAATTGGTAAAAACTCGTTAACGCTACTTTATAGAAATAAAATTAACTTGGGCAGGAGTCGGCTGGCTCACATGTCCAGCTATGCTTTTGGAAAAAATAAACTGATGTAGTAAGCACAAAGCGTACTTACTACAAACCCTTAAAACTCGAAGCAAAAAATAAATGTAAATTATTTTTTGCTTTTTATTGTCTGTTCAAGCCATTGAATAATCTGATGGCCAAGGTGAGTACCATCTAGGCGATCAATCTCACGAATTCCAGTAGGACTAGTGACATTAACTTCAGTTAAGTAGCCACCAATAACATCAATACCTACAAAAATTAAGCCGTCTTGGCGTAACCGTTCGGCTACTTGAGTACAAATTTCATACTCCCTTGGGGTAATTTCGGTTTGAGCAACTGTGCCACCAGTAGCCATATTATTGCGAAAATCAGTTCCGCTAGAGAGGCGATTGAGCGCACCAATTGGTTCGCCATTGAGTAGGATAATTCGCTTATCTCCTGCTTTTGCCTCCGGTAAATAGGTTTGCACCATTACAGGCACTCGACCTTGGAAGGTACTGAGTTCGACAATAGAGTTAAAATTGCGATCGCCTGATTGCAAAAACAAAATTCCTTCCCCAGCTTTGTTACCCAGTGGTTTGAGAACTGCTGCTCCCTTGGCTTCGACAAATTGCCGGATAAACTGCTTATCAGCACTGACAATGGTTTCTGGAATCGCTTTAGTAAACTGGAGGGCGTACATTTTTTCATTTGCCCCTCGGATACCGCTAGGACTGTTAATCACTAGGGTTTTATTTTGGTCAATGTAATCCAGAATGTACGTGGCATAGAGGTAGGAATCATTGACAGGTGGATCTGTCCGCATAAATACGGCGTCCATTGTCTCTAAAGAAGTTAAGCAAGAATCACTCAACTTATACCAAGGATTCACCGCTACCCAACGTCCCTCCAGCAACTGCACTGGCACAAGTTCGACTCGCTGTAGGACAGCCCAAGCTTTGCTCTCCACCACACTCAGCAGATTTGCCTGAGTCACCCAAACTTCGTGTCCCAGGATTTGCGCTGCTTCAATTAGGGCAACACTGGTATCATGACACGGGTCAAGCAAATGGATGGGATCAATGATAAAAGCCAGTTTCACCCTTTATACCTCAATCACCAAGAAATTAAATGGTTATTCAATTATTATCTCTTGATGCTCTCAGCAATTGACGTATATATGTACTGCTGAGTGGAACCTGGTGGATAAAGTCTTGTAGACAGATATCGTTTTTTTGAGAAAAAAGCCTGTAACAAGGCAGCACGTAGCTATCCAGAGGTGCGGCGACTGCCGTGTGTAGCGGCTTGTCGCTAGCTTCTAGCAATATTTTCTCAACCTACACGTTGCTAGAAGTTAGTAGTTCATCTAGCTTGCCTTGACTGTCTAAAGCGTGGATATCATCACAACCACCTATGTGATCATCATTGATAAAAATTTGCGGTACAGAGCGCCGTCCATTTGCTCTTTGAGCCATTTTATTTCTGGCTGTCTCATCTCCATCAATGCTGTATTCAATAAATTCAACTCCCTTGTTCTTTAGCAAACTTTTGGCACGAATGCAAAATGGGCAAGTTTTCCAAGTGTAAATTTCTACTTTTGCAGCCATAAAGTCCTCAACTTGATTTAATACTTTTTAATTTTAGAACTTTGCCACTGACTCTAGTGGTCTGTCAAATCCATTTTGACGGTTAGAGAGACGCGATAAATCGCCGTCTCTACAGGAAATCTATCCATCAATTATTTATTGACAGATTACTAGACACCTGATCTTGGTTTGTCTTTACCCTTATAAGGCGCTAACTTGGTTTACATAAAAAAATTAGTCAAGAGATAAAGTCTGGACTCTTGACTAAGATATTATGTTTATACCAATTTTGTTAAAAAACAGGGTGGCTATTATCTAAATTGTGAGAATTGCTTATAAAGCGTAACTCAGTTATCAGTTAGTACTCAAGTTCTCATTTAAGCTGAGACTAGAGGCTTTTTCTTGGCAACTCTCAGCGCACCTAGAGCAAATAAACCAAGAGCAACTGTTGCACTAGACTCAGGTACTCTTTTAGGTGGAGGTGGTGGAGCAATATAATAAGTACTAGGCTCATCTAAACCAGTACCATACTGAAAACGAATATTCTGAATCTTTGTTAAATCAAAGCCAGTAGGTAGTCCTGAGAAAACGAATGTGGCAGAGTCCTTCACAAAAGTCCCTCCACTTACTGCTGGATTTGGACTATCGTAACCAGTAATAATACCGTAATTGAATTGCTGTCCACCCGAAAGACCGAAACCAGGCGATATCCCAAAACCTGCTGTACCAATACCGTAGTGCTGAGTTACTGGGTTAGCTACGCCATTAGCACCACCCAGCCCTGTACTAGCGGTAGTCTTTGCAAAACCCCATTCAACTGTATTTCCTCCAACCTTGGTAAGATCGACATTAGTTCCGGTAGTTAGATTATTCTTGATTACGGTTGGAGCTTTGGCTGAAGACAAGGTTAAGTTTGTTAAGGAAGATCCAGCATAATCCCAGAAAATTCCTGTTAGAACATCTGAAGGGGCTGATGCACCTGGGCCTGTATTAGTAAGGGTCAGTGTCAACTTGCCTGCTATTGAATCATCAAAGACAGCTTTTGCCGAAAGGGCTGTACTGCTTCCACCTGATATTGGGTTAGTACCTGTGGCTGAGAAAGTCATGGAGGCTGCATCTGCTCTTGGCATCTGCGACATAACCACAGCTAATGTTGATATACAGTAAGTTGCATAACCTACTATCTTCTTGGAATATAGTTGAGACACTCGCTTGAAACTCCTTTGCTTTCTATTTAAGGCATTTAAAATGTCTTAAGAGAACTTTTTAGTAATAATTACTCATGTATAAATTGGCATAAGAAACTATTCATTGTCTACCTTATAGATTAAAGTTAACTAAAACTTTAAGTAGGAAATAAGCAATAATTTTTTAACAGTATATTTGAGTATTTTAAGTATTTACACTTAAAATATTTTTAAGCTTAAGGTATGCATAATCAGCTTGCTTAATTAAGCTTTTATTTTTCCATATTTAATCAATCAATTTGTGTGGAAGATTGGTAAGTCGCTTCTGGATAAAAGCTGATGGTTTTCCATACATACCACGAGATTTTAGATTAAACGAAGAAGGGAAGGCGAAATCACCTTCCCCAGAGTTAAAAATTTAGGACACTAATATTAAGATGTTGACACTGAATTTGCAACTCAAGTTTTAACTACAGTCAACAGCATATTCAATCAGCTTGGCAAGACGCTGGCGTAACGTCTCTAATCCCAGGCGCTGACTCGCAGAAATAAATACCGCTAGGGGAAATTCTTCTCTAGCTAAAGCTAGTGTCTCACTATTAGCTTGATCAATCTTGTTAAAAACAACCAGCGCCGGGCCAGGAGTTATTGGCATTTGTGCCAAGATTTCTCTGACTGAGCGAATGTGACGCAACCAAGCGGGGTGAGACAAATCCACCAAATGGAGTAGGGCATCGGCTTCTGTGACTTCCTCCAAGGTGGCGCGGAAGGCATCCATTAATGATGCAGGCAGTTCGTGTATGAACCCTACTGTATCTGTAATCAGAATTTCTTGAGGTTTATTAGCTTCGCCATGAGGAATTACCAAGCGGCGGGTAGTAGGATCGAGAGTGGCAAATAGCTGGTCGGCTGTATAAACTTCTGCATTTGTGAGAGCATTCAGCAAAGTGGACTTGCCAGCGTTAGTATATCCAACCAAAGCCACTGAGGGAACTTCTTCATGCTGTCGTCGCTGTCGTAACCGTGAACGATGCGCTTGCAATTGGTCTACTTCTTTTTGTAGTCGAGAAATGCGCTGCCCAATGGCACGGCGTTCAGTTTCCAGTTTGGTTTCACCAGGGCCACGAGTTCCAATACCACCACCCAATCGGGACATGGCGCGACCTCTACCAGCCAATCGCGGTTGCATGTATTCTAACTGTGCTAGTTCTACTTGCAACTTACCAGCACGGGACTGAGCGCGTTGGGCAAAGATATCCAAAATTACTTCGGTGCGGTCAACCACCCGGATACCAATTTGCATTTCTAAGTTGCGGACTTGGGAGGGTGAGAGATCGCGGTTAAAGACGACAAGATTAACTCCTAGTGTTTGGGCTGTTAGGGCAATCTCTTGCACTTTACCTTCGCCAACTACTGTTTGGGGATGAATGCGCGATCGCTTTTGTTGTATTGTCTGTAATACATTCCCCCCTGCTGTATCAACTAAACGCGCCAATTCCATTAGGGTGTCTTGGAATTGTAGAGGGGTTATCTCACTGGTCATCAGCCCTACAATTAGCACGCGATCGTTGTCAGAATCTACTTCCTGGGCGACAAATTCGCGTTGGAATTCCGCTTCCAGATTTTCTACCAAGTCTACTAAATCCTGTTCTGCCAGATCATCCAAGCCGAGAGGTGGCGATATATTCCAACTTGGGGATTGGATTTGTTTAGAGTGAGCGAAGCCGAATTGGCTTTCTTCTACTTTGACAGCAGCAGAGCTAGGAATCAGGGTGCGAGAGTCTTGGGGTGTCAGATGAGCTAGATAAGCTTCTTTCACATACCCAGTTGCGCCGCCTCCCCGCCGTGTGAATCCGGTTCCGGTAATATTTAGTACAACTAGGGCATCTAAGCGTTGCAGTGCCATCGCTGTGAGCGCCGCTTCACTAGGCGGTTCTGCCTTGAGATGGGTGGCGATACAACGAATACCACTGAGTCGTTCTGCACCGTAACGAGGCAATTCTAGGGGTGGTATTTGTGTTTGACGCGGTGTACCTACCCCGACGCGAATCACTTGTCCGCGACGGTTGATGTAGGCGCACACAGGCTGATTGACTTCTGTGCTAATTGCTGCCAGACGCTGGGAAAACTCGGACGTGGTGATGCGATCGCCCGGTATACGCTGGTGATACAGCCTCTGTAATTGCTTCAGTTGGCTGGATTTCAGACCTTGAAGATTTCCAAAAATAGTTTCTATAGGCGTTTATGACCAGTTAAATGGCCCCCCGAATCCTTATATGTCTATTTTATAACAGGGTTTAGGCTCCTATCTCTCTCTTTTGAGGGATGCATTGTGAATTAGTTGGCAAAGGGTATTGACTTGAGGCTCTTTATCTTCCCTTTGAATACTACGGTATAACTTCACTAGAGGCATTACGTCTGATATCTGCAATAGAAGTTTGGCTGGGACATTCTCATAAAGTCTTACGTTATTCAAAAAAGCAAATATTGTTAAAGTACTTGCCTTGAAAAAAGATACCAGCAGTATTTCGAGTTTATTCGTTGTGTGGATCTGGATAATTATGACGGGTGGCAATACTTGTCGGGTTTTGGGGAAAAGGGGAAGGGGAAAGAAAAAACCTTAAAATTTTTGCATTTGTTGTAAAAAAAATAACTAAATTAAGAATATTTACTGATTTATGTCTTTTATGTAAAGGTTAGTTTTAATACAGGAGTTCACCAGACTCAGTTACACAGCTTACAACAGGTTCGACTAAGTTGTTACATTAGTTCCCTTAAGTTAAGGGGTAAACCTACTAAAGTTTCAACCAATTCAACTTTGACCGCTCAACAAGCGCAGAGAAGACAGGAAAAATCTCCGGCTTTGCGCTGCCTTGTCTGCGTGCAAATTGTCTGATCGCTTTCAATAAAAGACTAACGATTGACGGTATTGACATCCCTACTTTAACCATCAAAGGTTAATAGGATAAAAATTTTCAGTTTTACAAAAGTGTTTCTACAAACGACGCGATTCCAAATTGCGATCGCCTACGTCATCGCACAACTGCGACTGTCTTAAAGAGACTAGATAAATCATCCATTCAAACAACTACTTAGCAACATAGTTTATTGCTGAGAACATACTACCAATTCACCTTACAAGTATTCGGAGTTAATCTCATGGCTGGCAAAACATACTACGTTTCTGGAACAGGCAATGATAAAAATGATGGCTTGAAGGAAGGATCTGCATTTCGCACCCTCCAAAAAGCTGGAGACTTGGTAGCCGCAGGTGATACCGTCTATGTCATGAATGGTACTTACACAAACATTTACCCTAATATCCTGAGTATTTCAGATAAGCATGGTACCGCTAATGCACCGATTACATTTACTGCTTATCCTGGACACACACCTGTTCTAGAAGCACACAAAAACAATTGGAATGCTGTCTCAATTACAGGCTCTTCTTACGTAGTAATTGAAGGGTTGACAATGGTGGGAGCGCGAGATGAAATTACATTAAAATATGCGCTCCAGCAAAAAAATAATTTGAGTAACCCAGCAACATCTGGAAGTGGTATTAACGTTACATATATTGATGGCGACAAAGATAAGCATTCACATCACATCACAATTAGTAATAACAATATTTCTAAGTTTCCAGGAGGTGGGATTGGAACAACCAAAGTAGACTACATTACAGTAGAAAACAATGTTGTTTCTGGAAATGGTTGGTATTCTCCCTTTGGAGTCCAAGGGATTACAATGTTGAACCTCTGGAATTCTGATGAGAATGTTACAGATTACAAAGTAATTATTCGTGGCAATACTTCCTTTGATAACAAGCAGTTAGTACCTAGTGATGCAACGGGAAAAATACAGGAAGGTCATGGGATAATGCTTGATAGAAGCTATATCGGCACTGAATCTTATGCGGGCAAAGCCTTAATTGCCAACAACCTAATCTATAACAATGGTGGCGCAGGTATTCAGATTTTTAAAAGCAAAAATCCTGTAGATATTGTCAATAATACAGTTTACCAAAACTCACAAAAAATTCTAACCGCAGAAATTTTTATTAACAGCTCTAAAAATGTTCACGCATCTAACAACATTATGTATGCAAAGAACGGAGAGCCTGCCAATTCTGTTGTTAATTCTACTAATGTTTCATTTGACAATAACCTTGCTTACAAGGGAGTTCTTAAAGGCACAGGATCAGGAAATATTTTAAACAAAGACCCGTTGTTTGTTAATGCAGCGAATCATGACTTTAGGCTCAAACCTGGAAGTCCTGCGATAGATGCTGGTTCCAATGCCTTCAATAGCATCACTAAGAATACTCCCCTAGATGGCGATGGCAACGGCAGTGTATTGATTGATGCTGGTGCATACGAAGCCGCGACCAATAAGACTGCTATTACTAACAAAATTTCTCTTCTTAATGGCACTGATAGCTCTGAGTACCTAAAAGGCAATGCCCCAGCCAGCAAGATTTATGGGTTGGGGGGTCAAGATACTATCGTAGGTAATCTAGGAAATGACCAACTTTTCGGAGGCGACGGAAACGATACGCTATTTGGTGGTGTCGGTGATGACCAACTATTAGGGGACACAGGCAATGACTGGCTTTATGGGGGCGCAGGCAAAGATATACTTACAGGGGGTTATGGCGCTGATACCTTTGTATTGGCTTTAGGTGAGGGCACGGACTCTATTACTGACTTTGAAATAGGTAAGGATAAGCTTGCGTTGTCAGGTGGTCTTAAGTTCGGTCAATTGTTGATACAGCAACAAGGAAGTATTGCCTTCATTATGGATAGTTCTGACAATCAAGTGTTGGCGAAGTTGGATAATGTCACTGCAAGTATACTTTCGGCTCAACCTTCCACTTTTATGACTATTTAGTTGTGTCTTTTGATATCCCTCTTTCAAGAAACAAGGCAGAAGGCAGAAGGAAAGAGGATTTTACTTGTTTTTTCCATCCATAACGGAAGCGATCGCGTCCGTAAACAGCTTCTGTCACTATCGGAGAAGGAAATCTCTAGAAGCTTTATCAGTCAATCAATACAGACTATCCTATTACAAAAACTTGGTTGTTGTATTTGTTATTAGAAAAAAGGCGTTGCTGATTTCATGTATGAAAACGATTCTGCATAATATCAAAATCCGGCGTTGCATTGCAACGTCTCTACATCTGGATTCATACCGCAATTGGGCAACGCCAGAAAAAATCTTGAGATGCCTGCGGCGGGCAGAGCGATCGCTTCGTATACAAAAGCTCTAGAATTCAGAAATGGCAAAATTTTTCGGAGAGTGACACAAAAGGGATATTACAACAGAGCGATCGCATCAGTTGAGTGTATTTGGATTCGCTCTTTAGAGATTGTTGAGGGTTTTAGAGTCTGAATACGTGAATAAAATAACACCATAAGCATTTTTTTGTCAATTTTTTATTTCTTTGGTTAGACTGAGTTTGCAATTTTCTTAAATCCGGAAAATTTTGTGTTTGCACTCGTCACCTACTTCGCAGTACTGCTCAAGAATATCCGTTCACCGGAATATCGGCTCAAAGCGGCGCAAGAATTTCATTGGTTAGCGCGTGATTATACTGACGGGAACAAGAAATTTGTCACCTATGACGCTCCTAACTCCTTCTTTGCATTATGATATACAAACCCCGTCAACAAAAGCTGTTGAGATGGATTGCATTATTCCTAATTGGGACATTTCTGCAATTGTTGTTTTACATCCCGACACCAGTTTTATCCCAAAATTCCAGTAGCTGTGGGAATATTACAGCCCCGCTCACCCCTGAAGAACAAACTTATGCTCGTGCTGCTTGGCAATATTTTGTCAAAAATTATCAGCCAGCAACGGGATTTACTAATTCTACTGGCGGTTATCCTTCTGGTACACTCTGGGATATGGGGAATTACCTGATGGCGTTGAATGCTGCACGCTGGTTGAATCTTACTGACCAAGCAGATTTTGATTCACGCCTCAACAAGTTTTTGACAACTCTCAACAGCTTAAAGTTATTTGAAGATACTTTGCCCAATAAAGTCTATAACGCAGCCAACGCACAAATGGTTGATTATGGCAATAATCCACTGGAGCGAGGTATTGGTTGGTCTGCTTTGGATGTCGGGCGAATCCTGGCTGCGTTTGATGTTATCCGCACCTGTCACCCTCAATATAATGACTGGCTAAAAGGAATTGTAGCAAAGTGGCAGGTAGCGCGATCGCTCAAAGATGGACAACTTTTTGGAGCTGCTGTTCTCCCAGACAACACAACGTTATTAGTGCAAGAAGGACGGCTCGGCTACGAAGAATATGGCGCTAGGGGTTATCAACTTTGGGGTTTCTCTGCACCAAAAGCTATTGCTTTTGAGCCGTTCAAGTTAGTTGAAATTAACGGTGTTCAAATTCCCGTTGATACCCGTGACTTTCAAAGCACCAACGCTAATAATTACGTTGTTAGTGAATCTTATATCCTTGATGGAATTGAGTTTGGCTTGCAAGGTGAGTTAGCTGATTTTGCTGCCAGGGTTTTAGATGTGCAAAAACGGCGTTATGACACCACGGGGCAGTTGACTGCTGTCACAGAAGATAATATCGATCAAGCGCCTTATTTTCTCTACAACACTGTCTACGCTAACGGTGCAAACTGGGCAACAATCACCGATGCTAATCAACCTTATCCCCAGTTTCGCAGCATCAGCACCAAAGCTGCTTTTGGTTGGCGCTATCTGTTTCCAGATAATCCTTATGCTCAAAAAGTTTTTGATGCTGTCAAGGATCTCCGCAGTCCTGATGATAGTGGTTACTATGCTGGTATCTATGAAGAATCAAAACAACCCAATAAAGCTTTGACAGGTAATACTAATGGGCTAATTTTGGAGATTTTATACTACAAAGCTAAGGGAAACCTCCCTTTAATTGCTTCTGGTTCTGTGAGTGTGTCTACTGGCAAGCCCAGTGAAGAAGCTTCTCCTACAACACCCTCAAATCAACCAAATTCTCCTGTTACGACTCCTACCGCAAATCAACCCAATTCTATTACAACTCCTACCCCAACCCCTGCGGAGACTTCTAAACCTACAGAAGTGGCTGTTGCACCTATTCCACCAGTGGATAGTCCCAAATCATCTAACCTCAAACTAGATCGACCACTGTCAGTAATTGAACGGCGTTATGCAGAGGCGGCTTGGCGGTACTTTCAAGCTAATTATCACTCCAAGAGTGGGCTGATAGACGATCGCAGTGATTTCAAAGGTGCAACTCTCTGGGGCTTAGGAGATTATCTCGCAGCTCTCCATGCAGCGCGATCGCTCGATATAATTACCCCTAAAGAATTTGACCAGCGCACCCGACATCTTTTAGCAGCCTTGACAAAGTTACCGTTATTTGCTGGAGAATTGCCGAGTCGGGGTTATAATACGCGAACGCTGCAATCAGTAGATTATGGTGGAAATCCAGTTCCAGAAGGCAACGGCTGGTCAGCTTTAGATTTAGGTAGAATGCTGGCAGCGCTTTATAACTTAAAAACCTGTCATCCAGAATACACGGCTGCTGTAGATAAAATTGTGCTGGATTGGTCATACTTGCGTGTGGTACGTGAGGGTATTCTTTCCAGTGCTACAACCACCAAAGAAGAAGATGGGCGATCGCTTACCCGCGTCAATCCTGAAACCCGCTTAGGTTATGAAGAATACGCAGCTCGTGCTTTTCAATTATGGGGATTTAATGTTGATGGTTCTGCTGTTGGGGGTGAATATCAAACTACCTCAATAGAGGGAGTGAAAGTTCCAATTCAACGTCGTCGCACAGATACTAAATCGAAAGTTAACCAATACACAGTTAGCAATCCATTCTTACTCTATGCACTGGAGTTTGGACTAGATCCACAAATGCGATCGCTTTTTGAACCAATTTTTCAGGCGCAAGCTGAACGTTACCATCGCACTGGAACTCTTACAGCCTCAGCCACTACCCTAATTGATCGTAAACCTTACACTGTCCACAGCACAATTACTGGACATGGTGAGTCTTGGGTGGCTTTGGGAGATGACGGACAAACTGTACCAAAAGGGCGATTGGTAAGTACAGCAGTCGCTTTTGCCTATCATGCCCTGCTTCCAGAAAACAAGTACAGTCAAGAGTTACTGCAAGGAACAACTGACTTATACAATCCATTAGCCGGATTTTATGAAGGTTTCTATGAAGCCACAGGTAAAACAGCAGTTGGTTTCACCAGCAGCACCAACAGTATGATTTTGCAATCCTTGCTGTACAAAGTGATGAATCGACAACCCCTAATTCGTCCGGCTACCAGCATGAAATCTCCTTGGTGGCAAGAAATTACAAAGGGAGATTCTGGGCGAGGTTTACCCAACACTGCGAAACAACGAGCTAAGTTAATTTCTGATAGTTCTGGAAGTTACTGGGTTTCAGGTAGTGAAAATACTAAGTTAGTAACGGATACAAAAGTTACAAAGTAATAACGTCTTCCCATACCTAAAGTAAGCTAATCGGCAGAGTTAAAAGTCAGACCAATACGGTTCGGATAAGGTTTTTTGATGACACGCCCTAGATCCAAAGACGCGATAAATCGCCGTCTTTACAATAATCAGTCCTTTGTAGAGACGGCGATTTATCGCGTCTCTTGCCTTAACCGAACCGTATTGAAAGTCAGACAACTTTTTGACTCTGCTTTTTAACGCCTATTTTGCGAAATCTGATTACATCTTGATTGAAATACAACTCACTGTAATTACAAAGTTGTGTTTGTTAATAATCAGTTGTATTTGGGAATACTTGTACATAATGCAGTTAGTAGCTTGCACAGTAACTGACATCTTGATTCAAAATCCCTGGTTATTCCTTCAAATCTATGAACAAGGTACGACTGGCGCTGATGATGCTAATTTTACTAGGAAGCATCTTTGCGAGTAAAAATTTAATGGCGATCGCTGATGCCTCGAAGCAACTCGAAAACCGTAAATTAAACCAAACAACTTCCAATCCTCCTGTACTACTGGGACTATACACCCCAGATTACATCGGAAATAAAAGTACAATTGACAGCCAACTGCGTCAAGTCGATCAATGGGTTGGTAAGCGCCATTCTATTGCTGGATTTTTCTTTGATATCGAAGACTCGAATCCTGCCTACAATATCCCAGTTTCTCTAGAACAACTTAAGCAAAACGGATACACAGCCTTTATTAATCTCAAATCCACTTGTTCAGCAGCGCAGATTGCTAAAGGAGACGTAGATAGTTCTCTGCAAAAAGTGGCAAAAGCATACTCTGACTGGGCAAAACAAGGCGACGGTCGTATTGCGTTTATCGCTCCGTTGCAAGAGATGAACATTCCCGGAGAAGCATACAGCAAAGACCCCCAAAACTTCAAGTTAGCTTATCAACGTATCCAAAAAATATTTAAAGAAGCTGGTGTATCTTCACAGGCAATCCGTTGGGTATTTGCGCCTAATGGTTGGAGTGAAAACAACGAACATCGCTTTGAAAACTACTATCCTGGCGACAAGTCGGTAGATGTGGTTGCCTTTAGTTCATACAACTGGGGATATTGTAGTAATTCCTCTTGGAAGCACTGGAGTAGCCCAAAAGAAGTTTTTGAACCATATATCAAGCGGATGAAGGTTATGGCTGGCAGTAAGCCGATTTTCATCGCTCAAACAGCTAGTACGAGTAATACGCAAAATGGTTTGCCCAACACTGCCAAAGACCAATGGTTACGAGACTCTTACACTCAGCTAGCTGGGATGGGTGTAAGAGCTATTCTTTATTTCAATATTAATAAGGAATGTGATTGGGCAATTAACAGCAATAGCGGCAAATCTGCTGGTTATAAAGACGCGGTAAATAATCCGGCTTTCGGCTATTTATCGCCTGCTGAGTTGGCAAAGAAAATATAAATGGCAACAAGCGGCATCAAAAGCATGATTTTGCAATCAGTTTTGTACGCAACGGCAAATCAACAACCCCTGCTTTGTCCAAGTCCGGCGATGTGGCAATGTTCTCCTACGCCATCTATGATTATTGCTGCCCCGAATAACTTTAATCCTGATGTCCAAACACCAACTTCACCAACCGTTCCAGAACCGATTACTCCCATAGTCACACCACTACCACTAAAACCAAAACCAACCGCTACGCCAGAAAAACTTGCTACTCCAACGCCTACAACTTCTTTCCCACGATTGACTCAAGAAGCGGATAAAATTGCTGCGGGGCGGGCTTGGAAATATTTTGAGCGTAACTGGAATCCTCAAACAGGTTTAGTAAATTCGGTAGACAACATACCGTGGACAACTTGGTGGGATCAAGGTAGCGCCTTACTAGGAATTCATGCGGCTTACCAGTTAGGGTTATTGCCGCAAGATGTCTTCCAAAAGCGGATGAACACATTGCTAGAGACGTTAGAAAAACTGCCCCTACCTGCAACTGGTTTACCCAACAAAGCTTATAGCACCCGTACTGCCGAAATGCGCCGACTCAATGACACCCCCGATCCCAAGGGTACAAGTGGTTGGTCAGCTTTGGATATGGCGCGATTTTTATTAGCATTGCATGTTATGCGATCGCATTATCCACAATATAGCGATTCGCCTAAAGGCGACAGCTTCGCTTCACGTATTAATCGCATTGTTGCTCGTTGGCATACATCAAAACTTGTCAAAAATGGTTGGTTAAATGGTGCTATCCCCAGAGCAGGCAAACTTCTCGAAGTGCAAGAAGGGCGATTAGGCTACGAGCAATACGCTGCTCACAGTTTAAAGCTGTGGAATATTCAAGCTTCAAATGCTCTTTCCAATCCACCGGTAAAAACAGTTGAAATAGATGGAATTAAACTGCAAATCGACGAGCGTAATTTCAAAAACTCTGGAGCTACTAACTACCTGACGAATGACCCTTATTTACTCTGGGGTTTAGAAATGGGTTGGAATGATGCTGTTAAATCTCAAGTGCAAAATCTTTTTAAAGTGCAACAGCAACGGTTTAAACGCACTGGAATTTTAACTGCTGTAAATGAAGATTCCTTAGATCGCCCTCCTTACTTTTTGTATTACAGTGTCTACTCCAATGGTCAACCTTGGCAAGCCGTAAACACCACAGGAAAAGCCTATCCCCAATTGCGGTTTATCAGCACAAAAGCAGCATTCTCTTGGTTTGCGCTCATGCCAGATGAGCCTTACACGAAAAAACTGCGAGACTTTGCTCAAAATTTATCCGATAAAAATCGTGGCTATCTTTCAGGTCGCTATGAAAACTCGCAACTAGGTGTTAATGCTTCAGTTGACATTAATACAAATGCGATCGTTTTAGAAAGTCTGCTTTACCAAGCTAGAGGCAGACATCCACTAGTGCTTGACCTTTCGGAAATTAAAAATTAAAACTTAAAGCAATTAATTTTTAATTTTCAATGATCAATTTCTAATTGTTTTAATTACTGGTACTAACATGACTTCAGTTTCTCTTAGTGATAATTCCTCAAACTTTTCCGGTAACAGTCGTTCATCACTCAAAAAAAGAACGCTATTGTTTCGCTATCTGGCAGAAATAAATTTAATTTTTGGGATCTGGTATTTGCAATGGCGTGTTACCCATTCCATCAATTTCGATGCGCTCTGGATCTCGATTCCTTTGCTGATAGCAGAAATTTATAGCTATTTTGGCGGCGTAATGTTTGTAATTGGGTTGTGGCGTCCTTTAGTGCGACAGGTTAAGTCTCTCGACCAGATGATCCCACCTATACCCAGAGCCGACTGGCCAACAGTGGATGTATTTATCACCTGCTACAACGAGCCGTCGGAAATTGTAGAAGAAACTGCTAAAGCTGCTCTAGCAATGGATTATCCGCCAACCAAGTTATGCGTTTATGTACTGGATGACGGTAACTCGGCTGATATACGAGCTATGACAGAAAGATTGTGTATCGAGGATTTGCAGTCAGCACAACTACAACGAGAAGCGAATCGAATTGATGCAGAACACACTAGCTTGTTGCAGCGTCTGAAGCAACTGGAAAATCTCACACCTAATACTCAAGCTGCTGAACAATGGCTGCAATCATCAGAATCGGTGGTTAATCAATTTGCTGGCGAATTTGTCCAAAGTCTACGACAGTTTATTCTTTGGTTACCTCCACAGCATCAAAGTATAAGCGATCGCTTAACCACCGAACGAAAAGCCTTAGAAACAGCTATTCACAAAAAAGAACTGGAACTGGTGGAACTCTCCCGGTTTCGCTACATTGCTCGTCCCAAGCCGCCTGGTGTAGCGCATCATGCTAAAGCAGGCAATATTAATTACGCAATTTTTTCTGGAGAAACGGCAGGAAATTTTATTGTTACTCTAGATGCCGACCACATTCCCAAGCCAAATTTTCTTAAGCGAGTTTTGCCTTATTTCTACACCTATAATCTTTCAACAGGAAAATACGACCAGAATCAAATTGCGTTTGTACAGACCCGCCAAGATTTTTACAATATTCCTCCAGGCGATCCTTTTGGACATCGAGCAAATTTATTTTATGGCCCACTTCAACAAGGTAAGGATGGCATGAATTCTGCTTTCTATACGGGCACAAATGCGATATTGAGGCGTGAAGCATTAGTTAGTGTAGGACTGCAAAATTTTGCTGATGAATTTGCCAAAGATGAAAAACGTCTAGATGAATTTGATTTAGTTGGTGGGGTATCGAGTAATAGCATTACCGAAGATATGAATACAGCCATGCGTCTGCACAGTGCTGGCTGGAAATCTATTTATCACAACGAACTTTTGGCAGAAGGTTTAGCGCCAGATGATTTGAGTTCTACTCTTAAACAGAGGTTACGCTGGGCACAAGGAACTATTCAAGTACTAGTAAGAGAAAATCCACTGACAAAATCAGGACTAATGTTTTGGCAGAGGTTGCAATATTTTCAGACAATGTATAGTTATTTCTCTGGTTTTGCAACTCTGGTTTTTATCTCTTGTCCAATTATCTATTTTTTTACGGACATTGTTCCAGTCAAAACCTATGGATCTGACTTTGCCATACACTTTTTCCCAGCTTTTATTATCAACCGTCTCACTTTTCTAGCAGCTACTTGGGGCATTCCAGCTAGAGAAGTTTGGCGTTCTGAACAATATGCGATCGCTTTATTTCCCTTATTGATCCAAGCCGTATGGAGTGTATTCACAGGACAAAAACTCAATTTCCAAGTAACGCCTAAGCAACGTCAATCCGGGATTTATCTTCGGCTCGTTTGGCCACAATTGCTTGTCTTTGCCCTCACTATTTTAGGAATATTGTGGAGTCTTTATCGCTTTGCAATTGGTCATTTAAATGATCCTTTGGTTCATTTACTCAATAGTGTATGGGCTATCTATAACTTGTTACTTTTGTGGGCTATTATCCGCGCATCTGTTTGGCAACCTTCAAAACAAGCATAATGTCTGTACTACTAAAGAAAGCAGGAGAAGAGGAGGTAAATAATAAATAGCTCATAACTCCTGAGTTGTAAATTCAATTTAGAAATAAAACAGCTATGAACACTTATTCAGACTTAAACAAATTTGGTCAGCGAACTGTGTTAACAATTTATGCTCACGCTGATGATGAAGTTCTACCTGCTGCTGGCACTCTCAGTCTGATGTCAAAGGCAGGATGGAATGTTCGTTGCTTAATTCTAACTGATGGCGGTCTTTCTAGTTCATCTATTAAGGGTACACGTCATCAAGAAGCAGATGCAGCTGGTAAAATCATCGGTGCAACTTACGAGTTTCATGCATTTGAGGAGTGCAATTTCTCTACACAAGTAGTGATTAAAGTTACTGAAGAAGCTATTAGGCGTTGGCAACCGGATCTGATTATTACTCATGCACCACAACCTGAAAAATATGGACATAGAGATCATGAAGTGTGTGGAATTGCCGTTTCTAATGTTGCTACACGCAAAAACATATCTTTATGGTATTCAGCACCACCTGTTTTTTTGCGTGGTTTTGAACCTAACTTTTTTGTGGATATCACCTCTGTAATTGAGGAAAAAGTTGCAGCTATCGGTTGTTACGAATCAGAGCTAAACAAAGCATTTATGCAACTTGATGCCATATTAGTTTTATCTCGTTTTTGGGCACGAGAGTTAGGTCAAAAAGATGGTTATTTTGAAGCTTTTGAAATTTCCCGTCAATGTGTAAATGGTAGCTTTTTTACTGCGATCGCAAATAATAGCTACCAAGCAATCAAACACAGCTAACTGCATATAAAATCCAAAATTATTACTTTCTCTATTGCAGTTTGCTTAGGTCAATGCCAAAATGTAAATACATATTCTCGATCAAAATAATAGGAAAAAACCATGAATTTGAGTGTAACAGTTCTAGAATTATCTGGAATTTTAGATGGAATTAGAGGTAACGAACTGCGTCGTGAAATTAGCGGCATCATAGCAAATGGAGTTGATATTTTGTTACTTGATATGAAAGAAGTAAAATTTATCGATAGCTCTGGTTTAGGTGCTTTAGTCTCAGCAATGCAAATGGTGCGTAATGCTAATGGTAAATTTTTTGTCTGTTCTATCAACGATCAAGTCAGGATGTTGTTTGAACTGACTAAAATGGATAGAATTTTTCAAAGCTTTGCTGACCAAGAGGAATTCAATCGCCAAGTATTAGCAGCACAGTAATCAGATAGACAATACAAAATTTGAATATGCACATTTGACTATACTAGCCAAAGTTAACTTTTACCAAAGATAAATCATCATCAAGATTATCTTGAGTATTTAAGGTGAGAATGTTTGCTAATAATTGATTTAAGTTACAGGTATCTTTCAGGCTATATTTCGTTAGTAAGTCAATGAAAGCATCTATACCCCAAATTTTGCCGTCTGACTGATTAATTTCATAAGCACCATCACTAAAAATATATAAAGTGCTGTTTTCTTCAATATCAAAAACAGCATCCTCAAATTGGACATCAGGTAAAAAGCCAATTGGTAAATCTAAAGAACTTAGCTGTTTAACTTGGATACTTGTTGTAGAGGTATTAGATAACAATAAAGCTGGTGGATGTCCGGCGTTAGCATAAATGAGTTGACGTTTAAGGCGGTGATAAACTCCATACCAAATTGTGAAGTATTTATCACCGTGCTTCGTCATTTGGAAGGCGTGATTGAGCGCTTTTAGAACTTCACTGGGTTGACAAAAGTTAGTGTTCGGTAGAGATTGCGATCGCAAAACATTCTGCACAGATACAGATAGGAGGGCTGAACCCACCCCATGACCTGATACATCTAACAAATAAATTGCCAAATTATCCTCGTCGAGCCAATAATGGTCAAAGCAATCTCCCCCAAGCTGTGCTGAAGGAATAAACAAATTTTCTGTAGTTACTGCTCCTACAAGGGGTGAGGGTAAAAGTGATCGCACATAATCAGCAGCCTCAGCTAATTCTGCTTCCAAAATTTGCTTTTGGGTTTGTAAATCTTGATTTAGTGTCTCCAAAACTTCTTTTTTACTTTGTAAATCCTGATTTAACTGGTGTAATCTTAGCCCTGCTCTTACCCGTGCTTTCAATTCATTCATTTCTATTGGTTTAGAAACAAACTCGTCTGCTCCAGCATCAAGTCCCTTAACTCTATCTTCTTCCTCTCCTCGAGCTGCTCCCCTAGCAGTCAATAGAATAAAAAAAGTAGTTGCTAATTCTGGATCTGCTCTAATTCGACGGCATACTTCTAACCCATCTAATTGAGACATCATCCAGTCACAGATAATCAGAGCAGGACGTAGTAATTGTGCTTGTGTAATTCCTTCCTCGCCATTTTTGGCGACACTAATATCATAACCCTGATTTTGGAGTGTTTTTTTCAGTACTGTTCGCACTATAGGATCATCATCAATAACCAGAATTTTAAACATAAATTAAATTTGGCTAAGTAAAATAAAAGGTAATTAATTGCTTTCATTAAACTTATATTAAATTTAGTTTTAAATGTATAGTGAAAATACTCAAATTAAATAAATTCATTACCGAATATGATTATCTCATAATATTTTATTGGTTAAGAAATGAAAAATAAAATTTATCTTAAAGTCAACACAGACCTTACAGCGTCACCTCAAGTTTTGTCTTGGTTCGAGCAGATGAATCAACCACCTATTCTCGATAAAACAGTTTGGTGGCAATGTCAAACTCTGATGATGGAAGGCTTTACTAACATTGTTGAACATGCTCACAGAAATTTACCTATCGAAACTCCTATTGAAATAGAAGCTGTGCGATTAGATGAATACATAGAAATTCGCATTTGGTCTCAAGGTGAACCCTTTGACTTAGAGCAGCAACTGCAACAAACATCTGAATTTGAGGAAAATGAGCAAGAGCGTGGCCGTGGTTTAAAAATCATGTCGGCCATTGCCGACAAGTTGAGTTATGAGCCAACAGTAGATCGTCGTTACTGTTTATTTATTAGTAAATATTATTAAAGTTACAGCAGGAGTCAGGAGATAGAAGTTAGGAATTAAGAGTCTTAATTAAAAACTCTTGGATGCGTTTAACAAACTCTTCTAACTCTGAGATTAAGTTAGTAGCACCTCGACGCTCTTGATTTATCGCTAGTTGTTCTAGCTTTTCTGCTGCCAGATACATGGTTGTAACTCCTATATTGGCGCTAGCACCCTTAATTTGATGGGTTTGGAGCGCTAGTTGCTCAAAGTCATGATCTGCGATCGCTATTTTAATCACCTCTAGACGAGGTTGAATATCTTCAACAAATATTTTTAGTAGTTCCAATTCAAATTCTAGGTTGTTTTCTGAGAGTTGATGCAAGCGTTCCCAATCAATAGGGAGGTTAACTGAATCTACGTCTGTTGTAGAAACTGCCTGCTCTGTGGCAGCTGTTTCTTTTGCCTTTAATATCGCACCTCCCCAACGCTCTAGCGCCGCAGCCAATTTTTCTTTGATTACTGGCTTACTTAGATAGTCGTCCATTCCGGCATCTAGACACATTTGTTGATCTTCTTTCATGGCATTAGCTGTCATCGCAATTACTACAGGACGACGGCCACTGACAAAGCTGCTTTCTGGCCAACGATAAATTTCTCTTGTGGTTTCTAAACCGTCAAGAACTGGCATTTGGTAATCCATTAGAATCAAATCATAGGGAATTGTTTTTAATAGCTGCAAGGCTTCTTTGCCATTACCAGCGACATCAGCACTATAACCCAGGCTTTGGAGTTGCTTCAAGGCTATTTTCTGATTCACTTGATTATCCTCAGTTAAGAGAATTCTTAATTTATGAGAGTCAGGAGGCAAAGAAAAAGACACCGGGATGCTTTTTGGCGGCGACAATAAAAATAACTCCTGACTCTCGACTCCTGACTCCTCGGAAATAACAGAAGCAGCGATCGTAAAGTAAAATGTACTACCTACACTAAGCTCACTTTCAACCCAAATTCTGCCGCCCATTAACTCGCACAGTTGCTTGCAAATGGCAAGACCTAACCCAGTACCGCCATACTGTCGAGTAATGGAGGAGTCAACTTGACTGAAGGCTTTAAATAAACGCTCCATGCGATCGCGTGGAATTCCGATGCCTGTATCTTTAACACTAAACTGAATTTGATCAGTATTTGCAGCAGAAGAATGATTAATATCGCTATTCTTGCGGGTTATAACTGAAACTTCTATGCTTCCAGTTTCGGTAAATTTAATAGCATTATTGATTAAATTAATCAATACTTGGCGCAGTCTGGTGATATCCCCTACAATCGTAGTAGAAAGTTTAGGACTATCTAAAAATGTGAGTTTTAAACCTTTTTCTTTGGCTGTAGGCCCAAGCATATAAAGAGCCTCATGAATGCAATTTTGCAAAACAAAAGGTTCTTTTTCTAGTTCCAAGTTGCCTGATTGTATTTTGGAGAAATCAAGGAAATCGTTAATTATTTTTAATAATGAATCTCCACTATTATAAATAATTTCAACAAAATCTTTCTGTTCATCAGTCAATTCAGTATATAGCAACAAGTTAGCCATACCAATTACCGAGGAAATTGGAGTCCTAACCTCATGGCTAATCATTGCTAAGAATTCCTGTTTAGCAAGTTCTGCCTGCTTTCGTTCAGTCATGTCTCGCAAGATGTAAACATAACCTTGAAAATGCTCAATTTCTGTCTTCACTATTGAGGATGAAAAAGCTACAGGAATGGTTTTACCACTTTTGGTATAGCAAACAGTTTCTAACTCTTGTACTAAAGGATTTATGTCTTGATTTTGGGATACATGAGTACTTTCAATATCTGCAATTATCAGTGGATACTTATTAACTTCTTTAATAAACTTTGTGATAGGTTGACCGATAAGTTCTATTTCGTTATACTGTAATAAAATTTGTGCTGCATAATTTATTTTTTTTATCTCGCCTGATAGCGTTGTCACTAACAACGCATCCGCCATTGATGTCACAATTTGATCAATATATTGTTTGGAAGCCTTTAAGTTACGTAGCAAAAGATTTGCTTCATTTGCACCTTGAAACAAAGATTGCTCAAGAACCATCCGTTCTGTTGCATCTTCGATAACAATGATTAGTCTATTGCTAGAATGGTCTTCTGGAATATTATTAGTAATACAAATATCAATATAGAAAGGAGAAACCGTATCTTGCGATCGCATAATTCCTTTTAATTCAAATTTCTCTTGCTTTCCCTGCCGAATTGCATCAAAGACATCTTCAAGTCCCTCTAATTCGGGAAATACAACCCGAACATCTTGACCTGGCTTAAATTCATTAAGAATATTGCCAAAATGATTAAGTCCTAAAGACATCTCTAGAATCTTGAAGCTTTCATCAATTATCAAATATTCAATTCCACATACAGATAATAAATTGTTCAAAAATGAATTCATTTTAATTAAATTAAATGAGTGGCTAAAGATTGAAATATTTTATTAACATTATTCCCAGTTTTAGCTGAAGTTATGTATGTATCTAATATATTAGTTTGATTGGTGAATTGATACATTTGACGAATATTTTCTAAGTATTCGGCTGCAATCATATCTGATTTGTTCAGTGCAACAACAATATAGCTTTTAGGATTAACAGCTAAAAAAGTTTGAATATGCTCCTGAATATGATGCAGCGTTTCTGCTTGTGTCACATCACCAACTATCACAGCACCTTTAGAACCTTGAAAATAATTTTTAGCAACTGTCTTAAACTTATTACTGCCTTCTATATCCCAAATTATCAGCTGTAAGTCTTGTACACTAAGCAGGTCTTGTTTTGAAAAACTAACCAATTTACGAGAGATTTTTACTCCTACAGTTGAAAGATATTCGTCACTAAATTGAGACTCAACAAATCGGCGAATTAGGCTAGTTTTACCAACACCAAAATCACCAAATAAGCATATTTTTTTAGAAATTGTAGACATAGTTGAGGTAAAGTAGGGAATATTTTATGTAAATCATAGCTGCTATAAACTTAAAATTGCTTATTTATCGCTTCTATAACTACACAACGGCTTAACCAGATGGGGTGAGTTACATCAATTCCTGGTGGTAAATTAGTCCTACTAATGACCTGTAGGCGAGATGGCTCAATACCTAATTTAATCAGTGCTTGTTGTACAGCTTTTGCTCGCATCAGTGCCAATTGGTGAGATTTTTTCACGCCAGTACGGTCATAACTATAACCAATGATTTTTAAATGCTTATTTGGGTGCTGATTGAGGAAAGACTTGACCTGTTGAACCTTGTACGCTAAATCTGCTTTCATTAAACTCGCTGAGTCAGGTTGAAAGTAAAATCTAACTTCAATCTGTGGGGGTTGTACTCGCACCGCGCTAGACACAGATTTTACGCCTGGAATTTGTTCAAATGTATTAGCAATAATCTGAGCATCTGCAATTCGGTTGACAGTTCCTTCAACAGCTACTTTACCAGCGATGTATTGAGCGGAAATTGTTATATTGTCAGTCTGATTTAAAACTGCTGTGGCTCGTTTGACTTCAGCAGCAGCTAATACAGGATCTGCTGGTACTTCTACTAATATAATTTGATTGTCAACCAACCAATTAGGAGAGGTTATTTTGACAATTTGCTCTGCTTTCTGGCGAAGAAGTTGATTAGGTAATCGTCCGGTTAATTTTAATTTATTGTGTTCTACTTGTACAGTGAGGCGATATACGGCTAGTTCTGGAACAGAAGTTAGAGCTAACGAAGTTTGATTTTCAATGGAATGTATAACTCCACTACGGTATTGCCAAATGCCCCAAGGAATGAGAATGGTGCTGATAACTGTTAAGCTTAATACTAGCAACGGTAATACTTTTGTTTTCTTTTTATCCTGAATATTTGTATCTTTTAGTTTTTCTAAAAGTGTATGAACTTCAATAGGAATTAAATCCGGAACTCCGTCAAAATTTTCAATTAAATCACCATGTTTTTTAACTATTGTGCTGAAGACTTGCCGCATTTTCCAAATAAAGCTTTTGCTTGGCTCTCCTCGTACAACAATCGCTAAATAACAGTATCCTGCACCTTCTAAAATTATTTTGGATGTGCCATATTCAATTGCATCTAATTCTGTCATGGTTCCAGATTGATTGATGCAATCATTGGCAAAGCTGCGAATTGCTGTCAGCATTCCTGCAATCATTTCAGCCTCTAGCTGCTCTACGTCAGAGTGCTGAATATCTGAGATAACTAAACCAGATGCTTTATGAATCAAGAAAATGGCTTGAATTGTAAATGGTAGAGCTTCTTTAAGAATTAATTCTGCTTCCGAAACTCCCTGTAACTTGGCACGAATTTTACGTTTGATGCCTTCAACGCTAAGGGTTTCTTCAACTTGTCGGTTAATGGCACGGATTGTCTCTGCCATATATTTTGCTATGGTACTACCAATAATTGGGTAGAGTGCATCCACTACAATATTCTGCTCAATTTCAATTTGCTTTTTTATGGCTCGTCCCATTGCAGGAGCGATCGCATCTGAAACTTCTTCTGGAGCTATAATAATCTGCTGGGAAATAGCCAGAGGAATAACAGGTGCGATCGCGTCACCCATGCTAATTTTATCCTGTTCAGTACGACTGCGGATAGTCTGATCAATAATAGGAGCAATTATCTGTACAATTTCCTCTTTAGACTCCGCGATGGTCAGCTTTAAAATTTCAGAAATCCACGGTAACAGTAGATTTATTAGCTCTTTAGGGTCATAAATTTGATTCTCTATTTTTGCTAATTTTTGTTCAATTTTAGCTGTAATGTTGTTTATTTCTGCTAATTCATATCCGACCAATATCTCCCGTAATTTTTGCAACGCATCGTCTGAGTTGTCTAAATTTTCCTCAAACTTCGTAAATATTTCAATAGCATCTTCTCTTTTTTGTTGATTATTTTTTGAGTAATTAGATATATCTTGAATAACATTAAAATCCGATTCTAAATAAGCTTCACATACTTCTAATGTCACTGGAGCAAGTTGCTGCAATTTAATTTCTTCTACAACAGGCTCATTGCTATTCTCAGTTTCTGATAGTAATAAAGGAAAAGATTGCTCAGGTGATTCGATAATCTTGAGTTCAATTAATAGATGCATCAAATTGTCAATTTGTACAGATATTTCTGGTTTCAACTCAACAGATTGAGAAATCAAATTGTCCACCTGAGTCATATCAGTAAGTCTCATTATCAACTGTGATTTAAAAGTCCTGAGTCACCGTTCGCCTTTGGCGTTCCCGCAGGGTAGCCGTCGCTCCGACTTCTCGCGTTCGTGCTGAGTTAGGAGTTATTAAGTAAGTCGGCACAATAAATGTAAACAAGGCTCAATCCTTTTCCCCCCTGCCCCCTGCCTCCTTGGCTTCTGGCTTAATCAGGAATGTAATTCTGCCGTACTGTTGGAGTGAGTAAATACTTTTGATAACTTTGTAGTTTCTAGAAGCGGTACAGCAGTATAGTCGTCGCTGCGTTCATCGGCTGCTTCTCGCAATTTAGGAATGAATTCGGTTTCTTTCAGATGCATTCCCAAAGCAAACAAAGTTTCAGCCATATCGTCTTTAGAAACCTTAGTGTCTGTCAACTGCGAAAAGCGTCGATCTATTTCTTCTAAAATCAGATCCCGTAATGCCGTAACATCATCTTGTAATTGGACTTTAGTCTGAAAAATTTCATCTCTAATCGAGGTAGTTTGGCTATCTAACGTCTCATCAAGCGACTGAACGCTACTAGAGAACTTTTTATTGAGTCTATCAACCTGTTGCCGTAAGTCAAGAGTTTCTTCTTGAGTTGCTAGGTTGAGTGACTTGAGCTTTTTATCTAGCGCCTCAAACCCCGCTTTTAGTTCAGCCGAAAAATTTGACTTTAGTTGATCGACATGCGATCGCATCTGTTGTTGCAGCAGAGATATATCTGATTCCAGCTTGTTAAATCGATTTTCGTACTCTCTTAGCTGTGTTCCAAGAATAATATCGCGGATCTGATCGATATTGCCAAGCCGTTCTCGTACATCGTCTTTACTCATCTGATTCATCAGGATAACCTCACTTTTTGAGAATAAATTGGGGATAATTGGTGATGTATAGCAACGGACATTTAAGCTAAAACTTCTTAGCTTATGATGCAGCTAACTCACCTAACCGAACTTTTAGTCCATCAAAGTTATTATTCCCAATTATTCACAACTTCTATCTGTAATAGAGGTAATAAGTGATAATCAATAAAAACAGGTGCTTTTTGTTACTAATTTATAAAAATAGTCAGTGTTAAACCAATTCGCAATTCGCAATGGGCTAACGCCCCGCTCCGCTAACGCAATGACGCTCGTTCCTCGCTAACGCTGCGCTAACGCAATTACGTTTTGTGACGGGGATTTAGACCCCGACACAAAACGTGCTGCCTATCTTGCTGGGGACTTAAACCCCCAAAGTTCGTTAATTTTTTAGTAAATTAATAAATTAATTTTTCAGATTTTGATGTTACTCTCTTCACAGATAGGACTTACGCAAAAATTGCTAAAAAGCTTAATTTCTCGAACCGCCAAGACGCCAAGAGCGCCGAGAATTCGTAGAGTGTGCGTAAGTCCTAACAGAGCAAAAACTCTTGGATGCGTTTAACAAACTCTTCTAACTCTGAGATTAAGTTAGTAGTACCTCGACGCTCTTGATTTATCGCTAGTTGTTCTAGCTTTTCTGCGGCCAGATACATGGTTGTAACTCCCATATTGGCGCTAGCACCCTTAATTTGATGGGTTTGGAGCGCTAGTTGCTCAAAGTCATGATCTGCGATCGCTATTTTAATCACCTCTAGACGAGGTTGAATATCTTCAACAAATATTTTTAGTAGTTCCAATTCAAATTCTAGGTTGTTTTCTGAGAGTTGATGCAAGCGTTCCCAATCAATAGGGAGGTTAACTGAATCTACGTCTGTTGTAGAAACTGCCTGCTCTGTGGCAGCTGTTTCTTTTGCCTTTAATATCGCACCTCCCCAACGCTCTAGCGCCGCAGCCAATTTTTCTTTGATTACTGGCTTACTTAGATAGTCGTCCATTCCGGCATCTAGACACATTTGTTGATCTTCTTTCATGGCATTAGCTGTCATCGCAATTACTACAGGACGACGGCCACTGACAAAGCTGCTTTCTGGCCAACGATGAATTTCTTTTGTGGTTTCTAAACCGTCGAGAACTGGCATTTGGCAATCCATCAGAATTAAATCGTAGGGAATTGTTTTTAATAGCTGCAAGGCTTCTTTGCCATTACCAGCGACATCAGCGCTATAACCCAGGCTTTGGAGTTGTTTCAAGGCAACTTTCTGATTTACCAGATTATCTTCAGCTAAAAGAATTCTAAGTTTGAGGAAGTTAGGGTCAGGAGAATAATAGTTGCTCTTGTTTTTGTAATTTTTAACTTTTAACTCCTGACTGTTGAATTCTGACTCCTTTTCTTCCATTTGCGTTCCTAAAATAGTCATGATGGGATCGAGGAGTCGGGATGACTTAACAGGTTTGACCAAATAAGCTGCAAATCCTATTTCTAGTGCCCGTTGGATTTCATTACGTTGATTAGTAGAGGTAAGCATAATCAAAGGTAAATTAGCGATCGCTGAATTTGCCTTAATTTGTTCTCCTAAAGTCATGCCATCTATTTCTGGCATCTGCATATCAATCACAGCAACGTCATATTGAATTTTCTGCTTGGCAGCCTCCTGAATAGCTTTGAGGGCACTCGCAGCCGAAGCAGCTTGATCTACAATCATCCCCCAACGAGTAGCTTGATGGTAGATGATTTTGCGATTAGTAGTATTATCATCCACTACTAACAAGCGCCGATTAGTCAGAAGTCCCGGTTCACTTGCTGATGAAATAGGGTGAAGTTGCTTGGCAAAAGTTACTTCAAACCAAAACTTAGATCCTTTGCCCAAGCGACTTTCTACACCAATTTCTCCTTCCATTAAGCTCACCAGTTGCTTGCAAATGGCTAATCCCAAACCTGTGCCGCCATATTTGCGGGTGGTAGAAGCATCTACTTGGGTAAATGGTGTAAATAGTTTGCATTGGTCTTCAGAGGTAATACCAAGACCAGTATCTGTGATGGAAAAATAGATGGTGGCTGTAGTAGAGTTTTGCGAACGCAATTCTGCTCGTAGTACTACCTCTCCATTACTAGTGAACTTGATCGCATTGCTAATCAGGTTCATGAGAATTTGCCGCAGGCGGCCAGCATCGCCTTGCAGATGGGTGGGGACATTGGGATAAATTAACGCGGCAATTTCTAATCCCTTATTATGGGCTGGAGGAGCCAATAATTCTAACACCTCTTCTACACAGGTAGATAGGTCAAAATCTAGAGTTTCTAAAGCCATTTCCCCAGCCTCAAGTTTGGATAGATCCAAAATTTCGTTGATTAGGCTTAAGAGGGCGTCTCCACTAATCCGAATTGTTTCCAGAAAATCGCGTTGCTCTGAATTTAAAGGAGTTTCTAACATTAAGCCTGTCATGCCCAACACAGCATTCATCGGAGTTCGGATTTCATGGCTCATGTTCGCCAAAAAGGCACTTTTGGTTTTAGAAGCTAATTCAGCTTGATGACGCGCAATTTCGAGTTCTCTTCGCTGTTGAGTTTCTGCGTTTAACATTTGAGCTTGGGCTAAGGCAATACCTACTTGATCGGCTATTTGTCTTAAAAGATGAGTTTCAAAGCTAGACCATTGGCGGTAACTGCCGCATTGATGGACAATCAGCAAACCGCAGAGTTCTTCTTTGACCAGAATGGGTATGACCAAATTGGACTTTACCCCAAATTGTTGTAGTAATTCCATCTGACTTTTTTGGACTTCAGTTATATCCAAGTCAGCAAGCACCAGATTCCGTTTTTGACGATACTGCTGTAGATAGTACTGCTGCGTATATTCCGCTTGAAAGTAAGCATCGACTAGCTCTTTGTCTTTGATTGCCAGCCAGCCAGAAACTACTGCTTCAACAATGGTGGCTCCAGATTCATCTGCCAAAGGTTGATAAATCAAAACTCGATCGCTATGGAGGATTTTTTGTACCTCCGTAACAGTGATTTGGAGAATTTCTTTGATTTGCAAAGATTGACGAATTTTGAGGGTGATTTCAGTAAATAGTTGCGATCGCAAGTTTTGGCGTTGAAGTTCTTCTTCTGCCTGCTTGCGCTCAATAAACTGCCCTACTTGCTCACCAATAGAATTCATGACCGTTGCCAAATCTGGGTCAGCTTGCTGGATTTCATGGCTAAAACAGGTAATGACACCGATAATTTTTTTACCACTACGGATCGGAAAACCGAAAGCTCCATGCAGTTCTGCTTGGGCAGCAATTTGAGAGCGCAGAAAATACTCGTCTTCAACGACATCAGGAATCCAAACAGGTTCAGCACTAGCCCAGACACGACCAGGCAGCTCTACTCCTGGTGCAAATGTAGTCTGCCGACTTAAAATGTCAAATTCTTGCATCTTGTAGGATATTTTATACCATGAATTTACCAATGACAGTAGATTTGCTTGCCGATCTACTATCCAAAATTCGCTTAAATTCCATCCCAAACTTTCGCAGATTCCTTGCAGGATTTTGGGCATGGTTTCGTTGATTGTAGTTGACTCTGCTAAGACGCGGGTTGTAGCATACTCTGCTTTCAAATGTTGTTCAGTTCGTTTACGTAAACGAAGTTCCTCATAGGCATCACTAATATCGATACCTGTCCCAACAATGTATTCAACGTCGCCCCCATAGTCTTGCAAGGTAGTGTTAGCCCAAGCAATCAGCCGCCGACTGCCATCCTTAGTTACCCAATAGTTTTCGTATTTGTTAGGGCCTTCACCAGCTCGCAATTCCTTAAAAACTGCTTTAACTGGCTCTATCTCTTCAGGAAGTAAAAATAGGTTCCAGAAATGCCTTCCTTTCACCTCATCAAATGAGTAACCAGTTGTTTGTTCACAAGCTTGATTGAAGCGAACGATTTGCCCTTGTCTGTCAAGAACTATTACCAAAGCGCTGGCTGTATCAAGGACTGCTGAGATAAAGTTACGTTCGGTGTTTAGTGCCTCCTCTGTCAATTTACGCTCTTTTACCTCACGAAAAATGAAATAGTAGACTATAGCCAGAACGAGAAAACTTAAAAAAATAGCGAAGGCAAGTGTCAAAAGCGTGTTTTTAGCACTGACTTTTGCAGCTTGTGACTGCTGTTTTAGCAACCCTTTATCCTGATTTTCTATCTCATGGATAACCTTGCGAATCTCATCCATAAGATTTTTTCCCTGATTTGTCTGGATTAACTGCAATGCTGCCTCGAATCCCTGATTTTGACGCAGGTATATAGTCTGCTTGAGTATGGCAAGTTTTCTAGCTATCAGAGATTCAAGGTTTGCAAACTGTTTTTGTTGGCTAGGTTCATCTGAAATTAAATCCTTCAGTTCTGCAATTTTTGGATTGATGTTTGTAATTACTGCTTGATAAGGTTCCAGATAAATTTCTTGTCCAGTGATGATATAACCGCGTTGTCCGGTCTCAGCATCCTTCATCTCGGACAGTAATTCTTCTAGTTTATTAATTTTCTCTTGGGTTTTTTGTACGTGATTATTAGTATTAATTAATATACGTGTGCTTTGATAAGAAATCACCCCAATCAAAACTAAAATTGCTGATGCTAACCCAAACCCCCCAGCTACTCTTTTAAAAAATTGTTTGCGTATCTTTTGTACCTGTTTGCGTGTATCACTCGCCAATACTAAACTTGCTAAAGTGCGCCGCATTTCTAGTTGTTTGATTACCTGACGACCTAAAATTCGTAATGCTTCAACTTGTTCTGAAGAGAGGTTTCTTGGTACACGGTCAATTACGCAAAGTGTTCCTAGTGCATATCCTTCAGGGTTAGTCAGTGGTATACCAGCATAAAAACGAACATTAGGGTCAGAGGTAACTAGCGGGTTTGTCGCAAACCTTTCGTCAACTGTTGCATCAGGTACAACAAAAATCTCTGGTTGCATAATAGCATGGGCGCAGAATGCCACATTTCGGGGTGTTTGTAGCGCATCCAGACCAACTTTTGATTTAAACCACTGGCGATCGCTATCAATTAAACTGATTAAGGCAATGGGAGTTCCACAAATATAGGAGGCTAAACGGGTAAGGTCGTCAAAGGCAGCTTCCGAACGAGTATCGAGAATTTTATACTCCAAAAGAGATTCGATTCGCTGTGTTTCGTTATCAGGTAATGGTGCTTTCATTCTTAAGGCTTATACCATTTGGATTTTAGATTTTAGATTTTAGATTTTAGATTTGAAATTATTTATAGGGTTTACCTCCTGCCTCCTACCCCCTGCCTTCTAAAATTTGACCCGCAACTGCCCTGTTAAAGAATTACCACCGTAGGCGCTTCCCCCTGTATCTTGATTTCGGACATTGCTAAAGCTATAGCCAAGGTCTGTCTCTATATTTGGTGAAAGCTTTACTGTACAGCGCGTTTGATAGGTATAGGCGTTGTCAAATTCTCCTTGGAGTCGCTGCTGTCCTAAGTTGGCAGCGAGGCGACAGCGTAAGAAATTAGAAATATCTCCTTCCCAAGCCACCTCAGCGTTGTAAACTAGGAAATCTAGTGGAGAAAAATAGCCACTTGTGCGTTCTAAATTGCGATTAAAACTCCAATTAAATAAGTTAGCTGCTAGAGAAAACTGTCCAAACTTGCGCTCTAACCTACTAAAAGATTGCACCTCAGCATTACCATCGTTGTAACTGCCCAAACGTAATGATGAAAACAAGCTAGTGTTTCGATCAATCTGCCAGTATAAATCAGGCCCAAATCGCCAAGCAGTAATTTGATTGTCTAAAGTTCGCGCATTAGATTTATAAGGCCCTTGTTCTAAATTACCTGATAGCATTACTGCCGATAGCAACTGACCGGATGACGAAACTCGCGGCCGTGAAATGGGAACTTCCACCTTAGCATTGAGATTGATAGCTGTAGGTAAACGATTGAACACATCAACTCCGGCTGCTGTTTGCAGAGTCACTTGCCCAATTTTTCCCTGCCATCCAACTTGCAAGGGAAAATTAGTAACTGATTCAACACCGCGTTGTTCAAAGAAGTTAAAACCTGTCTTGATAAATATTTTATTGCCATTATTCAATCGAAACTGAATCTTTGGTTCAAAGAATAAGTTGGTTTGACCAAAATTGTCTGTGTCATAGCGATAGTCCGTATAAATACTTTCCAAAACTGCATCTGGCTTTCTTGGTTCGGTGGAAGTTGTTGGTGGGCTAGAATTCTGCGGTGGTTCGGGTAGCGCTGGCGGTAATGGGCTAGAATTCTGCGGTGGCTTAGGTAGCACTGGCGGTAATTGCAAATCAGGATTGAAGTTTTCGGGGGCCGCCATCAAAATAGGTGGCTTTAATCGATAGGGAGGCATTTTAAGCGTACTTTCCTCTTGCCTTCTGAATTTGGTGAGTCGCTCTGTCAATTCTGAAGGTGATTTCCAAGTCTGATGTGCTTGGGCAGCTTGTAACTTAGCTTCTGATAATGTCCAAATACCTACGCTACAGATTATTCCCAATTCAATTTGTAGGCATCCTAAAATCAACTCAGTGTACAAACTATATCGAGAAACAAAGAAATAACGTCTAAAATTATCTGCCATAGGTCGATACATAGTTGTAAATGATAAAACTTGCTGCCAAAGAGTTTTATGGTCGCAAGCTGATGTATTTGGCTTGGAATTATGATGCCCACAAAATATGCTTGTTAAGACATGACAAAGAAAAAAGCCTTTACTGAAGGCAACAATAAACGGGGACATCCCAAATGTCTAAAATATAATTTGTCATTGGTTCGCCCTTGGTGTTCGCGCAGGGTATGTAACGTAGTGAAGCAAAGCAATCGCAATATCCGTATGGCGATTGCTACCCTGCGGGTTCTCCAAAAGAATACATTCCGTTTCTGTTACCAGACCTAGCGCGTTAATCGAAGCTATGCCAAAGGCGTTGCAATACTTGTCGGGTTTTGGGGAAAAGGGAAAGGCGAAAGGGGAAAGAAAAAACCTTTAACCTTTACCCCAAACCAAATTCCGAATTAAAAATCCTTAACCGAGCAGTATTGAAAGGCGTTGCCTCTCGTAGAGAAAGCTTTATTGGGAACGCTAGAGGCAAACGCAATGACTGGGTGTATCCCAGTTTTATTATTCGATGAAATAATAAAATTTAATATGTCATTGCCTTCGCGTAGCAAGATCCCCAAAGGAGTACACTATAATATAAAACAATCTTTTTTCAGATAATTTATGCTTTTATTTCTGAATAATTACCATTAGCGATCGCTACATTTATAATGTTGCACCGAAAGCCAATAAACAAGTTACAAAAATTTATCCAAAAACAGAGTTATTTACATATAGGGATTTTCCTAGCAACTCTGTTAAGCATCATATTGTTCAGTTGGGTAGCACTCTCACAGCAACCAGTTACCCTAAATCTGTTAATGACTGCCCCTGATGCCGAACCTTGGAGACAGGGTTTGATTAAAGACTTCGAGGCTGAGAACCCAGGTATTCGCATTAACCTAGTTGAAGGGCCGAATGCCACAAATTTGCTCGAAGACCTCTATACTTCATCTTTTATCTTAGGTGAATCCCCTTATGACCTGATCAATATGGATGTGATCTGGACATCCAAGTTTGCTGCTGCTGGATGGTTGTTACCGCTAGACGATCGCATTTCTAAACAGGATCTGGGAGCATTTTCATCCCAAGATGTAGAAGGGGGACGTTACCAAGACAAGCTGTACCGCATTCCAGTACGTTCCGACGTGGGAATGCTCTACTACCGGGAAGACTTAATCAAACAAGCAGGATTGCAACCGCCAGAAACATTTGATGATTTGATCCGAATTTCTCAAGTGTTGCAGAAGAAAAACCAAGTGAAGTGGGGCTATGTTTGGCAGGGTCGGCAATATGAAGGACTTGTGGCGATGTTTGCAGAAGTTCTCGATGGCTTTGGTGGCTTCTGGGTTAATCCCGATACCCTCGAAGTTGGACTAGATCGACCAGAAACATTAAGAGCCATTGAGTTTCTGCGTAGTACCGTAAGGGTTGGCATTTCTCCTCCTGGAGTGACGACCTACCAGGAAGAAGATACCCGGCGCTTGTTTCAAAGTGGTCAAGTAGCGTTTTTACGCAGTTGGCCTTATGCGTGGCCTTTAGCCCAGGCAGAAAATTCGCCAATCCGAGGCAAAATAGCGATTAAACCGATGGTTCATGCTCCTGGGCAAACGGGAGCAGCTTGTCTTGGGGGCTGGGGTTTAGGGATTTCTAAAACCTCTAAACATCCCGAAGAGGCTTGGAAAGCAATTCAGTATTTTACCAGTAGAGAAGCACAGCGCCGATTTATTTTCAGCGCAGGCTATGTGCCAAGTCGCCGGGATTTGTTTACAGACCCAGAGATTGTTGCTAAATACCCGCACTATCCGCAATTATTGGAGGTCGTGGACAATGCAGTTTTACGTCCGCCGATCGCTCAATATGCTCAAACATCAGATATTTTGCAGCGTTATCTAAGCGCCGCGTTATCTGGTCGGATGAATTCGGAACGAGCAATGCAAGCTGCGGCGGCTGAAACGCGTCGATTGCTGGGGGCTGGGGGGCAGGGAGCAGGGGGCAGGGGGCAGGGGAGACAAGGGGACAAGGGGACAAGGTAAATTTTTATGCTTGTTTACGAGTATTAAAGACTCATTAATGGAGTTCAAAGGCTCATTAATCCACCTCAAAGGCTCATTAATGGAGTTCAAAGACTCATTAATCCACCTCAAAGGCTCATTAATGGAGTTCAAAGACTCATTAATCCACCTCAAAGGCTCATTAATCCACCTCAAAGGCTCATTAATGGAGTTCAAAGGCTCATTAATCCACCTCAAAGGCTCATTAATCCATCTCAAAGACTCATTAATGGAGTTCAAAGGCTCATTAACAGGGTTCAAAATCCCCAATGCCCAATTCTCAATGCCTTATGACAAATGACAAATGACAAATGACGAATGACAAATGACAAATTTAAATACACTCAGAAGTCGAGAACAACAGACAGCATGGATATTACTAACACCCGCATTGCTGCTGCTGTTGTTTGTATTTGCCTACCCAATTTTACGAGCATTTTGGTTAAGCGTATTTACTAGAAATTTGGGAACAGAGCTACAACCTGTATTCTCTGGTTTGGAAAATTATGTGCGGATGGCGGGGGATGGTCGTTTTTGGCAGAGTTTGTGGGCGACAACGGTATTCACAACAGCATCAGTAATCTCAGAACTACTGCTAGGACTGGGGGTTGCGCTAGTTCTGAACCAGGCGTTTTTTGGACGGGGCATAGTGCGTACGATCGCCATTATCCCTTGGGCTTTGCCTACTTCTCTGATTGGTCTGGCGTGGGCTTGGATTTTTAACGATCAGTTTGGGGTTGTGAACGATATTCTGCGGCGGTTGGGGCTGATTGGGACTGGGATTAACTGGTTAGGAGATCCGGTGCTGGCAATGATAGCAGTGGTTTTTGCAGATGTTTGGAAAACTACGCCCTTTATCAGCATTCTGTTGTTAGCTGGGTTGCAATCGATATCACAAGACCTCTATGAAGCTTACTCGGTTGATGGGGCAACTGCTTGGCAAAGCTTCCGCAATATTACCCTGCCACTGCTGCTGCCACAAATCTTAATTGCAGTGCTATTTCGGTTTGCTCAAGCTTTTGGGATTTTCGACTTGATTGCTGTGATGACTGGGGGTGGCCCTGGTGGCGCTACGGAAGTGGTGTCATTGTATATTTATTCTACGGTGATGCGCTACTTGGATTTTGGTTATGGAGCAGCCCTGGTAGTAGTGACATTTTTAATATTAATTGCTGCGGTGGCGATCGCTAGTTTCTTGCTTAACAGATACCGTGCCAAAACATCAGGAGCCATTTAACCCATGAGTGTAACTCCCCAAGCAGTTCCAACGACTCCAAAACCAAAAGGGGAAAGCAAGTTTTCTCTGAAAAAAATCTTGCTGCCCATAATAGTTGTATTAGTAGTGCTATTCAGCTTATCCCCAGCTTTATGGCAATTACTGACCTCGTTTAAAGTAAATGAGGATATTGCCGCCGTTCCTACTGTTTATTTTCCCACACGATTTACTTTCAATCACTACATTGAGTTATTCACTCGTCGCCCATTTTGGCGCTACATCTTCAACAGTGCCTTTGTATCGATTACTTCCACAGCTGTATCTTTAGCGATCGGCGCACCTGCGGCTTATGCACTGGCACGGTTACGCCCTTGGGGTGAACGAGCTATCCTCGCCAGCGTTCTAATTGTTACCTTATTTCCTGGAATTCTATTGTTCTTAGGACTGTTAGAAATTATCCAAGCGCTGAGATTGGGTAACAATTATCTGGCGCTGATTATACCCTACACTGCCATCAATTTGCCGCTAACAATTTTAGTACTGAGAAGCTTTTTTCAACAATTGCCAAAAGATTTGGAAGATTCTGCTAGGGTCGATGGCTACAACACCTTTCAGTTACTATGGCAAATTGTACTGCCGATGACCCTTCCCGCCTTGGTGACTACTGGAATCCTCACCTTTATTTTTGCTTGGAACGAGTTTATTTTCGCTCTCACATTTATGACCCGTGAAGAGTTGAAGACAATTCCCGTTGCTGCTGCTCAGTTGGGTGGTGCGACAATATATGAAATTCCTTATGGGCCGATCGCTGCTGCAACTGTTGTGGGAACGTTACCTCTGATTTTACTAGTTTTGTTTTTCCAGCGCCGGATTGTCCAAGGTCTTACTGCTGGTGCTGTCAAAGGATAAGGGGAAGCAGGGGAGCAGGGGAAGCAGGGGAGCAGGGGAAGCAGGGGAGCAGGGGAGCAGGGGAAGCAGGGGAGCAGGGGAGCAGAGGGGAGAATAATAATTTCTGACAAATGACAAATGACCAATGACAAATGACAAATGACAAATGGCTAAACTCGAACTCACAAACTTAAACAAAACCTATAATCCTAAAGTTGTCCCTGTTAAAGACATTAGTTTGACTGTAGATAACCATGAATTTCTCACTTTACTTGGCCCTTCTGGCTGTGGCAAATCTACCGTCCTACGCATGATTGCGGGTCTTGAAGAACCGACTCGTGGTCAAATTAAGATTGGGGAGGTGGATGTCACTTATAAGCGAGCAGCCGATCGCAACATTGCAATGGTATTTCAAAGCTATGCACTCTATCCCCACATGACGGTGTACGAAAACCTCGCTTCTGGACTCAAGCTGAAAAAAGTACCACCTACAGAAATTAAACAGCGAGTCGCAGAAGTGGCAGAAGTTTTAGGATTAGCAGAGTTAATGAACCGCAAGCCTGGCCAAATGTCTGGAGGTCAACGCCAGAGGGTTGCTGTCGGTCGTGCTTTGGTGCGTAATGCTGATGTGTACCTGCTAGATGAACCTTTAAGTAACCTGGATGCACTACTGCGCGAAAGAGTCCGAGCCGATATCAAGCAAATTTTTGCAGCACAAAAAGTGCCAGTTGTCTACGTTACCCACGACCAAACCGAAGCGATGACACTCTCTACAAAAGTTGCATTGCTCAACGATGGCTATGTTCAGCAACTTGATCCACCTGACCGCATCTATAACCATCCCGCTAATCTATTTGTGGCTGGATTTGTTGGTAGTCCACAAATGAATTTGCTGACTTTACCTTGTAGGGGACAATATGCGATCGCAGGTAACTTCCAAATACTTCTCCCCGATATCCCAACAGTACCACCGCAGATTGTTTTGGGAATCCGCCCAGAAGATGTTCGCATTGCTCAACCAGGTGATACCCAGACTATCCAAGGGAAAGTGTTTTTAGTGGAAAACTTGGGTATGCACTATTTGGTTAGTGTCAAGATTGAAGATTCACAAACCGGAGCGATTACGGTACGGGCTTTGTTGCCAACAGACCAAAATTGGAGTGGCGAAGATATTACACTAGCATTGCCCCCTGAGGATATTCACTGGTTTGATGTTCAATCTGGCCATGCTCTTGTTAAAAGACAAATGTTGTATTGAAGTCTGTCATTGACTAAATAACTAAATTTACATGGTTGCGATCGTCTTATAATTTTTAGTTGCATACTTATAAATTTTTTCACACACTAACTCCGAAACTAAAGTATTTTCAAAAAACTAAGTTTGATCTGCGACGCCGATAGCTTCAAACTCCGGGATTTGCATGGTAATCTACTCAGAACTCTGATAGGACATGAGGCTGGGGTTAAAACTATAGCTTTTAGCCCCGATGGCTACACTCTCGCGTCTGGTAGCGCAGACAATAAGGTTATCCTATGGGATATCAACCATTTAAATATGGATGAGCTTTTAGATAGCTTGATGGTAAGTGCTTGCAATTCGGCTAAAGATTATCTTCTTAATAGCCAACAGGTAGAAGAGAGCGATCGCCATCTGTGCGATAGTATTACTAAAGAAACCCAATGAAGTACGGCTAACAATTGGGGAATAAAACAATTTTTCATCCAGAGACTGCTTACTCAAACCTTAACAGCCCTAAACAGCATGGTTCAGCTATATCTTATTGTTAAGTAATAGACATCGATTAACTTGATACGTGCTTAACTAAACATTAGTGTTGGTAATACCTGTGGAGGCTTGTAATGTCTGCTAGTTGGCATTTAGGTTATTGGGGTAGAGTGCTGGGTATTGCGATGAGTGTCAGCGCTTTGTCTGGAAAATGTGCGATCGCTCAAATAACCCCGGATACCACTCTACCGATTAATTCCAACGTATCATCAGACGGTAACACCTTCAACATCACTGGTGGCACACAAGCAGGGACTAACTTATTCCACAGCTTTAAGGAATTCTCTGTCCCTGCTGGGAATACTGCTTTCTTCAACAACGGTACTGACATTCAGAACATTATTAGCAGAGTAACAGGTAGTTCAAGGTCTAACATTGAAGGGTTAATACAAGCTAATGGTATAGCTAACCTGTTTCTGATCAATCCCAACGGGATTATTTTTGGACGCAACGCTTCACTGGATATAGGTGGTTCTTTTGTAGCAACTACAGCTAATGCAATTAGGTTTGACAATCAAGGTTTTTTTAGTGCTTCTACTCCGAATAATCCTGAACTACTCGTAGTCAATCCTTCGGCTCTTTTATTCAATCAAATTGCTGCTGCGCCAATTCAAAACAACTCAGCTTTAAGTGTTAATAATAATCGTAGTTTGCTGGCAGTTGGAGGCGATGTCAACGTGGATGGTGGCTCATTCAATGCTTCTGGTGGACGAGTGGAGTTAGGAGGTTTAGCCGGAGAAGGGACAGTTGTTCTTAATACCAATAGCGACAATTTTAGGTTAAAATTTCCAGAGAATATAGCACGAGCAAATGTGTCGCTTACCAATGGCGCTGAAATTAATGTTGCTTCTAGTGGTGGCGGTAGTATTGCCATCAATGCCCAGAATATAGACGTTTTAGGAAATAGTAGCCTACGTGCGGGTATTAGCCCACTTGCAGGAGCCGATGACGCCCAAGCTGGAGATGTCACCCTCAGCGCCAAAGGAACACTGAGAATCGAAAATAGTTCTATCTACAACGCCGTTTTTGGTTCTGGAAATGGTGGTTCTTTACTTGTGGATACAGGTAAATTAATTATTCAAGATGGAGTACTAGCAACTGCTACTATTTCTAGTGGGAAAGCTGGGGATCTTGTTGTAAAAGCCTCTGACTCAATAGAACTAACTGGCAGTTCCTCATCAAACGGTACAATTGACATTGACTTAGATGTTCCTTTTAATTTTTTAGGCTTTTTTACTGTAAATATTCCTGTTTCTGTTCCTGTTCCTATTGGCTTGTTTTCCGCTTCCCTTGATGCCCAGAATCTTCCTAATGTTTCTCCTTTTATAACTCCTTTACTACCTATTGCAGGTGGAAATGCCGGAAACCTGACCATTGAAACTGGGCGATTACTTGTCTCTAATGGGGCAGGGGTATCAGTTGGTAGTAATACCACAGGAAGTACTGGAAATTTGACTGTGAAAGCAAATGACATAGAACTCAATAATAGCTGGATGTACAATGTCGTTTTTGGTTCCGGAAATGGTGGAGACTTGCTCGTGGATACAGGGAAGTTGATTGTTGAAGATGGAGTAATAGGGACTGCGACTTTTTCTGGTGGTGATGCTGGGGATTTGATTGTGAACGCTTCTGACTCAGTAGAATTAACTGGCAATCCCTCATCAAATGCCACGGTTGCTATTAATATTCCTGGAAATATCTCCGGCTCTTCTGATAATTTTCTTGTTCCTATTGGGTTATTTTCCGCTTCCCTTTATCCCAGTAATATTACCCAGGTTCCTAGTTTTTCTCTTGGAGATGGAAATGCTGGAAATTTAACTATTAATACTGGGCGCTTAACTGTCTCGAATGGGGCAGTTGTATCGGCAGCTACAGCAACCAGAGGAAAGGGAGGAGATTTAACCGTGAAGGCAGATTTGGTAGAACTCATTGGTACTTCAGCAAATGATTCTCCATTATCTCTGTTCAGTATCACCAAGAAGCTTCCTAGTGCATTGCGTAATGATACTGACGGTCGGGGATCTGGGGGCAACTTAACTATTGATACTAGACGCTTAATTGTCCGGGATGGTGCATGGGTGATAACTGGTACTGGTAACAAGAAACCAGGAGGGGAATTAGCTGTAACAGGAGGCGAATTGCTGATTAACGCCACTGATTCAGTAGAACTTAGTGGCACCTCATTAGATAATATTCCTAGCGTTTTGGCTTCTGGAACACAGGGGCCTGGAAATGCAAGCAAATTGGTTATTAATACTAAGAAGCTGATGGTCAGCAATGGAGGAATTATCTCGGCTGGTACTTCTAGCTCTGGACGGGGAGGCGACTTGCTCATTAACGCCACTGATTCAGTAGAACTTGTTGGCACTTCAAAACAAGGGTTATCCGCCTCTCAAATACAAGATTTTATTGGATTTGGTGGAACTTTCGTTTCTGACTTAGTAGAAAATCGTCCATTTCCGAGCGGTGTAATTTCTGGGACTGCAAGTACAGGAGATGCTGGAAACTTGACTATTGACACTGGACGGTTATTAATTCAGGGTGGAGCGCAAGCATCGGTTTCTACAATTAATGGCGGAAATGCGGGTGAGTTAAATGTTCGCGCCTCTTCTATAGAACTGAGTGGAACTTCGCTAGAAAGCCCTAAACCCAGCGACATTGAAGGTCGAAGCCTGTTGACAACTGCTGTCGGTGAAGGCTCAACTGGAAAGGGTGGCGATATAACAGTTAACACTAACTCTGTAACTATCACTGATGGTGCTGCACTAACAGCCAGTACATCTGGGCAGGGAGATGCAGGTGATATTGCTCTTAGCGCTAATACCTTAAGTGTTTTGAATAATGGGCAACTGCGTACATCTACCTTTGGTAGTGGACAAGCAGGTGACATCACACTAAATATTCCAGAAATACAGTTATCTGGTTCCACTAGTGGTGTTTTTGCTCAGACAAGCAGCACTGGCGCAGCTGGAAAACTGACGCTTCAACCTTTGAACGCACAAACCTTAAGGGTTAATTTCTCTGATCAAGCGCAGATATCAGCATCTACCTCTGGTAGTGGTAACGGAGGAAACCTCACACTTATTGCCCCTGAGTCAATTAGCCTCAATGGTAATGGTATCTTGGCGGCGACATCGGAAGGTGCTGCTAGTGGACGAGCCGGAGATGTGCTTCTTAACACTGAAAAACTCACCATCACCAATGGAATGCGCGTTTCAGCCGCTACTAATTCTACTAACCCCGCAGCTAATGGTGGTAATCTGACCGTAAAAGCTGCACAATTGGACTTGACAAACGGTAGCAGTTTAGAAGCTGGGACGACAGGAACTGCACCAGGCGGGAACTTGACAATCCAACCCAATGACAATGGGCAAACCTTAGCTGTAAATGTTACCGGAGGATCAACGGTATCGGCTGCTAGCTCTGGTAGTGGTGAGGGAGGAACCCTGAGTATCAATGCTCCTGAATCTATTAATATTACTGGTAAAGGCTCAGTGATTTCGGCTGAGACGACAGGACAAGGAGCAGGCGGTGACTTGACACTGACAACAGGAAACTTGGCAGTTCAAGATGGAGGGAAAATAACTGTAAGTAGTACAGGCTCAGGGCCTGCGGGTGATTTAAAACTTAACGCTAACTCGATATATCTCAACAACGCTGCCAAAATCACTGCTGACACTACAGGAGGCGGCGGAAATATCTTTGCGCGATCGCCTTTATTCTTACTACGCAATCAAAGTTCTATCACCACAAATGCCAAAGGTCTTGGTATTCCTGGCGGCAACATTGATCTTGATGCACCAAATGGCTTTATCGTTGCTGTTCCTGAAGAAAATAGTGATATTAGCGCCAATTCTGTTGACTTTCGTGGTGGAAAAGTTGAAATCAGCGCTCAAGGAATCTTTGGGATTGAGCGTCGGAATACACCAACACCAGAAAGCGACATCACTGCTACAGGGGCAAGTCCTCAATTCAACGGTTCAGTAGAACTTAATACACCTGGTATTGACCCCAATAGTGGCTTAGTTGAGCTACCCGCAATAGCTGTAGAAACTGAAGTAGCACAAGTCTGCGATCGCCCAGGTTATGCCCAAAGCAGCTTTACTATCACCGGAAGAGGCGGCTTACCTCCTAATCCCACTAAAGATGTTCTCCCGAATGGCACTGTAGAAGTCGGTTGGGTGGCGCTCAAACCTAGCAGTGATAGCAGCAATCCACCTGTTACTACTAATCCAGTTATTACCACACCAGAACGGATTGTAGAAGCAAATGGATGGGTGGTAAATGCAAAGGGAGAGGTGGTACTTACAGCTAATGTACCTGCCGAGAGTCGTAGTTCGTGGCACAAGGATGTAGCTTGCAGTGATTATCAAGCTCAGAAGTAAATAGGGTTAATTGTGTTTATCAAAGCCAATTTCCTACTAGAACATAAGGTGCCCAGAAATAAGGGCTTTTTTGTTTAGCAAATACACTTAATTGAGCACGCTGGAGTGCTTGGGCTTTGCTGATCCCAGTATTTAGGTTTCGATAAAACTCACTCATAAGTTTAGCAGTCCATTGGTCATCCACTGACCATAAACTTGCTAGTGTACTGCGTGCGCCTGCTCGTACAGCTATGCCAGCTAATCCTAAAGCAGCTCGCTGATCGCCAAGAGCAGTTTTGCAAGCACTCAAGACAAGTAACTCGATCTTACCAGACCTATTTCTATCGCTAACTCGTAATAAACTATCAAATTCCTTAACTTTCAGTAATTTATTCCAGGTGAGAAGAAAAGTTTTTTCGGGATCTGAACTAAACTCACCGTGAGTTGCTAAATGAATTATAGAAAATGGAGTTGCAAGCAATTGTTTTTGCAAGTTGCTATCGACAAATTGCTGATTTAACAGCTCTTCACTTCTAGGAACCTCAGTTTGAATTTCTTTGAGTTCCCGTGCTACATTTTTTAGTGCCGAAAATTTCTGACCTCCTATAGAACGCGCTTCTCCCACTCCGGCAGTTAAAGCATTTAACTGTACTTTTTGCAAGGGTTTAGGATTAAACAATTGTAAACCAGGAGTTAAAGCGATCGCATATTTCTCTATGAGATATTTATTTTGCTGCGGGTCGTAAAGAACCCCCATCGGAATATTTCTTAATTCTCCATCCAATACAAAAACTAAAGTAGTGATGCCACTTTTAACTAATTCAGTTTCGGCTGGTCTAATTAACCAGTCATATATTTTTTGGGACTGTTCTTTCACTTCATAAGTACCTGCGACATCTGTTAAAGATTTACGTAATGAAGTAACAGTACTCTCTACCTTTTCTTGAGGTATCTTAGTGGTATAGTGCTGTAATTGTTGATTAGGCAAGGTAAGGATAACATCGAAGCGATCGGGCAAAATAACTGAATAAATAACTGCTGCCTTTTTATCCTGCTCCACCACTTTGTCAATCTCTACAACTGGTTCTAAACAAGGTGAACGAAAAAAGTTATTCAGTTCTGCAACCTGAAGTGACTCAATGACTTTACGTGCCTGTTTAAGATTATATTGACTACTCTGTTGATTCCCTTGAGTATTCTCTGTTAACAACTGTAATTCAACTAACTCTCGATAGATAGGTTCTACACTTTCTCGGAAAGAAAACTGAACATCTAAATTAGTAGCAACTAAATCACCGCGAAGAGATTCTAAAGTTTTATAAGCTGTATCATAAGCCTTGAGTGCAGCATTGAGATTTCCTTGTTGCTTGAGTAAACGTCCTTGCTGCCATTGCCACTGATAGAGAATGTCTGATGCATCAATACTTTGAGCAATAAATAAAGCTTTTGTTGTTAGTTCTAGAGCATCACCTAACTGCTTATTCTTTTCATACAGACGACCCAAAGTTCCAAGAGCATAAGATTGAGCTTGCTGGTCTTTTAGGCTTTGGGCCTCCTGTATTGCGGTAGACAAGAGTTGGGCAATATTTAAATTTGATAAAATAGGTGCATCGGTTTTCTGTGTTAAATCCATTAAAATAGAGGCGAATTGAATCCGAGCGTATATTGAGTTTCGGCTAGGAACTAATTTATTAATTTCAGCCAAAATTTGCTCAGACAAGGATAAAGCTTGTTTAAACGTATTTGCGGCTTCTTTTTTAGAGAAAAATTCTAAAAGTAGGTTAAGTTGATTTAGCTGTGCTTGAATACGTGTAGTACCTAGTGTATTTCTAGCCGCTTGCTGATAAAAGTTTAAAGCAGCTTGAACTTCTTGTTGAGCAAGGTCTGTATTCCCTACCTCATGTTGAGTTTTTGCTTCGGCAAAAGCTGTATTACCTAAACTGAGGAAGCTATCACCTATAGCTATTGAAGAATTTAGAGCTGTTGCTAGAGTTAAACTTTGCTTTAAAACTTTTCGTGATTCATTAAAATCACCAATAACTCGTAGGACATTGCCAAGGCTATCTAGTCCAGCAACTTTGAGCGATGAATCTGGAAGAGTAGTAAGGTTTTGTTGAACTTCAGTTAAAGTTTTTTGTGCTTGGCGATAAAGCCCTAAAGCTTGCATAGCTTGAGCAGAGTTAATCCGATTACGAGTTAGTGTCGCCTTATCGCCTATTTGCTCATATATATCAGCAGCTTTTTGCCAAGTGGACAACGCAATTTCAGTTTGTCCTTGCGCTAATTGTAATTTTCCTTGTACATCTAAAGATTGCGCTATAATTGCAGCACGCTCTTTTGAGCTATCTAAATTTTTTAAGAGATTGAGACTTTGGCTAATTGCAAGTTCTGCTTGTGTCTGTTTGCCAAGCTGTTGATAAATCAAGGCAAGATTGCTTAAGACTATAGCTTGGTTGAGTTTGTCTCCTGTGTTATGGAAGCCAATAGCAGCTTGTTCCAAAACTTGAAGTGCTTCAGTAAATAAACCTGCCTCATACAAAGCTTTACCCTGTTCTACAAAGCTTTTATCTAAGACAGGTGAGTTTTGAATCTTAGTTTGTGGAATATTTAGGCTGATGTGAGAAAAAGTTGCTAAAGTAGGTGAACTAAAAATGCACAGTATGGCTGTTCCTACTAGCAGCAAGAAAAATTTCAAGAATCTTAAATAGGATTGTAGCATACGCAATAATACTGGCAATTTAGCCATATTTATTATACTAATTTGATTGAGTGATGGCTTTTTCGTCACTCTCAAGTTCTACAATCGGTGCTGTTGCAAATTCTGCCAAACCAACATCTTTTAACAAAAGCGTCCAATCCTCTGTAAAAAGGTTTGAGTTTGGATCAGAACGACGCAGAGTAGCTAAGTTAGTTAAAGCATCTTGCCAAATTTGGTTAAGAGCATAAGTAGTATACTTTCTTGATTGCGTCCTTTTCAATTGACTTTCAAGATCAGAATTTAACGGCACACGCTGTATCCATGCTTTCACATAAAAATAGTCTGGTATTTGCTGGGAATTGCCGCAGAAAACTTTAAAATACCACTGATACTTTTGGTTTATTTTTAAACCAGATTGTGAATTATGTGGTAACTTAATACCAACAATACTAGCCCTTTGTGGTAATGATAAAGATGTCTTGTAGATGTTTTTGTCATTTTCATCTTGAAGTAGAAATTCTCCAAGAACCGCATTTTTTGGTAGTTCCGGTACAAAAACCCAAAAAGTTGGATATTCAGAAATTGTGAATGTCAAAAAAGATTTTGATTCATCTGCAATTTCTTCACCAGGAACTAAAGCAGTAATTGGCGTGTTCAACGGAGTACAACCATCACGGCTTGTACCTCCTTTACGACGTCCAGTAGGTGCGCCGTTATCTGGAAATTTTGGACGTTTAGATTGGCTAGATGTATTAGCAAGGGATTGGTTAAATAATTGATCTACCTGTGCCAAAACTCTTATGGGGTAACTTACCAATCCAAAAAGTACTAATGTCATAATGCAAGTAAGTTTCATCAACAATATACTCCTTTGACAAAAGTAATATAAACGTCAGGAATAGAAAATAAACAGCTATGAAAGCAGGACAAACACACATAATTTTGGATACCCTTAATATGTAGGGATATTGATTTAAACTAGCCGAAACCATGAAATGCCCATAAAGGGGTTTTATTCTTGAGATGCGTTTACCGTGATTATGAAAGACATTGCAGTAATTTACTAATCTTAACTACACTAGAAAGATATAAGATTGCGGAAAGTAAGTTTATCTAAATTAGTGTTGACAAAATAAATGATTTGTGGTTAAATGAATAAAAAAAGTTTATCGTTTGGTTGGTTTCCCAATGATTAAAGCGATACTTAAGCACTTGACTAGCAAAAAGATACATTTATCACACTTAGATAAACGCCTTACAATAAATAATTAAGCCTAAAATAATATCAATAATGCTTACTTATTGATATTATTTTCAGCTTTCTTGATACTGAGGTGTTCATCTTGATCAGAGGTAGTACAATGTCTAAGTTAGTTTTGAGGGTTTGTAGTAAGCACAAAGTGTAGGTTTAACATCAGGACTAAAGTCCTTACGAGGAACTTGCTTATCCATCAATTTAAACTTGATCCACTAGTAGGTGGATATAACCTATAAAATGCTTGATGTAATTTCCACTCAAATATATAATTTTGAGTGAAGCAAAGAATTGTAAATATTCTTTGTATTAATATAACTAGATTAAAAATCACAAATTATATATTTGTTTACAATGTTTGCAATTTTACATAGTGTTATTTTGAGCTTTTTAGCGTGTTAATACTGAATATAATAACATTATCAATGTAAATATATAAAAAGTTTCTTGCAAAAGTTATTGATTACGAATATCCCTAGACACAACTGCTACTTGTGTAGATATTAATGCCAATGCTGGTGGGATAAGTGGTATCCACCCTGCTTGAGTAAAAATCCCAAAACATATAGTAAATAATGAAAATAGCATTATTATCCCAGCTGCTCCCAGGCGTATAGGATGCCGAATATACCATGCTAAAATTCCTCCTAATAATGACCATGCCCATACCCAGAGTGCTTCAACCCAAGTCGGCCACCACCAAAGCAGAGGTCGATGATCTAAAACAGCACTAAGGATCTGGCTGCTCATGTGAGCTTGAACAAATACCCCTGGTATCAGCTTTTGATTTGACCCTGCTTTAGCACTATAAGGAGTTTGCCAGTAATCAGTAGTTGTTGGAGCAGTAACACCAATCAAAATAATCCGCCCCTTTAATAACTCGACTAATTCTGAATTAATTTTATTGTTAAGAACATCTCTGAGGGATACTTGTTGAGCAATGTTTTGAGGAGAAGAAAGCGAACGGTAATTTGCTAGTACTTGATAACCCAAGGCATCGATTCTTTGGTAGCCGCTAGTATGAGATTTTAATTGCTTAAATACGACATTGCCTATCTGCAAGTGATTTTGTGAGTTGATATATGACTTAATACCTTTAGCCTCTAAATAATGAAGCGCAATCTGGAGACTAAAAGCATATTCTGCTGCACAGGGAGATGTTAAAGGAGGTGTTAAATGCAAAAGCTGACGGCGAGCTATATCATTATCATCTGCAACAAAATCACTAAAGCTTTGGCGTTCTTCTGGAACTTCTGGCGGTGGAGGAGTGCCTTCTGGCGCACCGTCAGAAGCCGCAGAAACTTTGCATACGGTAAAAAGGCGTTTATCTTGTTGTAGTCTAGTTGCTAAATCTGCACTATTAGAGTCTACAGGGAAATCACGATAGATGTCTAAGCCAATAGTGTTTGGTTGATACTGATCTAGTTTTTTTAATAATTGTGCAAGTGCTTGGTCTGAGAGTGACCATCGCATATTCATATTCATGCGGTTTTGATACTGGATATCCGCTTCATCAATAGTGACAATTAGAAAACGCGAATCTGGTTTTTCCTCTGGCCGTAATCCCATCATGTGGTCGAAAGCTTTTAATTCTGATGCTTGCAATAACCCAAGCGATCGCACTCCCATTACCAAACCAGTAATAACTAAACTTGATAACAGTATTACTTTAATTCTACGCCACCGTAACTGCGCTTTAGTTCTATATTTATTTACTTGAGGCTTGCTAATTTCTGTTTGGGGATTTCTCAGAAAATCTTTCCAAGTCGGTGGCACTGCTGCTGGATTCTGACAAATTACAGGTAAGGAAACCGCACAAGGATATTTATCTTCAATACCATGTAATTTTTCCCTTGATTCTCGTACTGCTAAGTACATAGACTCACCACTGGAAAATTTTTTGAGGAAATTCTTTAAAAATTCTTGTGCTACTAAGTCTTGCACTGCCTCCCGCATAACGATAATTTGTGGTATGTGCAAGTCTTCTAATTGATGTGCTAGTCCTAGTCCATCACAAGAATTAAAAATCGCTAACTGCAACCCTTTGCTGACAGCTTTTAAAAGACCATACTTTAGTTCATCAATTGTCAAGCAATCTGTTTTATTAATATAAATATTGCCACTCTTACCATCCTCAAGGCTCTCACTATGACCTGCAAAAAATAAAATGTCCCAGTCTTGTTCCCAAATTTGTTCATTTAACTGGCTGCGCTGTGGTTCTACCAGAAAAGTTGTTTCTGCATCTGGTAACATCTCCAATAGCTCTCGATCTTTATCAATTAAGATTCCTTCACTATTACCCAGAATTGCTAAGATTTTTACCTTCCCTCTAATAATACTTGTCTTTGATTTTGCCAGATATTCATACTCTGGTGCGCTTAAGGCAACTTCTGCTTGAGAGTAATCCTCAAACAAATCCCATAAATTCCACGGGAGACGACGTAGCCAAATGTCACTCGTTTTGATTAGTACGCGAACTGTATCATCTAATGTTAGCTGTTTGAGTAATTTCTCTTTAAGTAGGCGAAACGAGTTACAGTTGAGCCAACTATTCATTTGCTGACCTAACTTTTCGTTTAACTCGCGGCATTTTTTAAGATGCTCACTAAGAGAACTTCCGACATGAATGTTCACAGGTGTAAGGCGAAAATTTGATAAACTGCGATAGGTTATTCGCCAAAGCTCATAATCTGCAATAATCTCTGGGTTTGGGGTCAGATAGCCTTGAACTTCTATACTGGCGCGATCGCCTTCTGCCCCAATTTCGAGTGTGACTTTTACTCCCTGGCTCAAATCACCATCTAGCTTCAACACAACCAACTTCTGCATGGGTAGGAATCAACCAATGTATGTGTTTAAACAACAAAATTTTCAATAATATTAGTATTTCCCAATTCTAAGTTAACGCTAAAACGTTCTCCTCTTTGAGCATTAAACTCTAGTGTTACATGAGTACTGCCACTTCTAGCCTGTGCTTCCATAACATTAGTACCTTTCTCATCTAACACTTTAATGATAAGATTGTTAGGTAAGTAGTCTTGCTGATTGGATGGATGCACCTGCAATTTCAGTTGGATTTCTATAGAATCTTTTGGCGTGAGTGTAACAACTAATGCCAGCGATCGCCCCGGAAGTTCTATCCCCATGTCAATCAGCTTACCCCGCGTCACTCCGTTTCGATAACGAAAAGCTAATTGTGGTGTTTTTGATGCTAAAATTTTTTCTATCGGCTGCCAACCTGCATCAATTACATTTTGTAACCAGTAACTCAACTTGACTTCCGTGGTCTTGCTTTCAAGTGAGTCAATATATGCAAGTAAATCCTCAATAGTCTGTAACTCATTAAATAAAAGTTCACCAGCTTTTACTGTTTTAGTAAACCCGATTAAAGTTGCTTGTTGATGTTCTATGTCTAGCTCAACTACAACTACGCCGATTCTATCATCCGGGACTTCTGGTGGAATATAGCAGAGATTACCAGGGCTTGCAGGGCGGCATTCTAAGTAACCCAATCCACTCAACTTGAGGTCTGCTACATCTGCATAATAGCGCATGGCAGAATTCCAACTATCGCTAGCCTTTGGGTCTGTGGCAATGTTCATCATTTCCATGTAATCATTTACCGCACATACAGCCAATGTATTAAGATATACCTGCTTTTTCTTTTCTGGTGTTACCTGTTCATCAGCAAAAAAGCCTGCTATCTTTAGTGCTGCTTGGGTAATAGCTACCGGAATAGATTTTTCTACTAAGTTTTTAGTGCTATGAATCATAAGTTTCCTTCCATTTTATAGATAACCTTCTACTTTAGATATCTCTGCCTTAATTCCAAATTTCGTGATACCCTTGCCTAAGAGCAAAATTCCGTAAGCGAGGTAAGCATTCACGTTTATAGAAGTTGGGCGCAGTTGATAGAGGTAAATTGAATTCCTCTGCAATGTTTTTCCAGGGAGTTTCTGGAGGTAGGCGTCGCAGGATTAATATTTGGCAAGTTACCTCAGGGCGTCCTTTAACATGGGTGCTAACTAAGTCATTGTCTGGATCTGTAAAAGCCCATTGGTAAGTCTCTTCCAAAATTGGTGGAATATCAGCTGCTGCTGGCAAGTTTTCGATTACTCCGGTTGTATTTTCAATTTCCAAGCTAAATAGGGGAATAGTCTTAGCTTGAATTTGGGCTTCTCTAGAGCGAAAATCTTGCAGTCGCCACTTGAGACAATTGTCGAGCCAGGTGATCACACTACAACTCTCCGGGTTATACTGCTCTGGGTTCCGGCAAAAATATAACCAAGTTTGTTGCAAAGCATCATTATAGTAAGGTGTGTTCTCTTTCCAGAGTTTGCCCGATTTCATTACAACTCTAACTATCTCACTAAGTTTTTGCCGCCGCATCAAACTTTTTGCTGGATGCGAACAAGCTTGAGCAACGAGATGTTGGAGTTGTAGGTTTAGATTGCTTACCGTGTGGACATTTGTCATAGAAAATCTCCTGATGAAATACTTGCAGAAGTAGTCTAGAGATGCCTCTGACTGTTTAAATTTCTAATACCCGAATCCATAACTTGATGTTTAATACCTAGATTATTAAAGCTTATTATCTAGTTATCAAACTCAAGTTCAAGTTTTTCGCAGAAATTCATAAAAAGTTTTCTGACCAGTATTCCATCGCGGGACTTAGACAAAATTAAATGTTGGGTTACTCTGCGGGACGGTATTGGGGTTACTTCTGGAAAAAACCAGTATTTCTCCTGACGGCAGTTGTAAAAAATACAGCGAATATTTATATGAAATGATATAACACCCGTTACATTCAAGTATCGGGGCTTAATTAGATAACTAGTCATGCAACATAAATTATCTAATTAGGTAAGGGAATTATTAATAGTGAAATGTCTTAAAAAGTGGCTAAGTGTTTATGCGTATATATTTAAATATGAAGAAAGAATCAATAATTAAGTATACGCAAAAACAGCAACTGATTCGTAAACTTCGCATAGCAACACTAAAACCTTTAACATTCGGCTTTGTTGTAGCAGCAGTATTGTGCAACTATGATCGGATGATGTCTACAAAGGGCTGCGCCTACGCCCAAACTTCTAATCCTCAAAGGTTACCGCCTGGCCGGATAGAAGATAGCCCTGTTATTCCCTTACCTCCGGATATACTACCACAGCCATCAGATCAGAATCAATTACTTCCTTCGCCACAACTACCCGATCAGCCAACTATAGGAGAGGATGATTCTAATGCCAAATTCCGAGTTGATCGCATTGAAGTTGTTGGCAGTACAGTTTTTCAACCAAAAGATTTTGCCGCGATTACGGCTCCCTTTGTGGGACGGGAAGTATCGTTTGCAGAATTGTTGCAAGTCAAAGATGCCATTAGCAAGCTTTACACTGATAACGGCTATGTAACTACTGGCGCTCTAATTACACCGCAGACATTAGAAGCTGGAGTCATTAAAATTCAGGTAGTCGAAGGCAGTTTGCAAGAAATTAAAATCGTTGGCAATCGGCGATTGCGTAGTCAATATATTCGCGATCGCATCCGGCTCGGTGCTGGTCAACCCCTGAATGTACCGCACTTAATAGAAAAACTGCAACTGCTTCGCCTTGATCCGCGCATTCAAAACCTATCAGCTGAGTTGCAGATGGGTGTACGTCCCGGAACCAATATATTGCAAGTCGAGGTTAAAGAAGCCGATACTTTTTCGCTGACAACAACTTTAGATAATGGGCGATCGCCTAGTGTTGGCAGTTTTCGCCGGGGTGTGAATCTGCAAGAAGCCAATCTACTGGGCTTTGGTGATACTCTCAGTGTAGGATACGCCAATACCGATGGCAGTAATACAATCAATCTGAATTATACACTGCCAATTAATGCTCGCAATGGCACTGTATCCTTTGGTTTTAACCAAGGGTGGAACCGCGTAATTGAAAAACCATTCAGCGTCCTTGATATTCAGTCAAACAGTAGGTCTTACGAATTCGGTTATCGGCAACCATTAGTGCAAAAGTCAACTCAGGAATTAGCAGTGGGGCTATCCTTCTCACGCCAAGAAAGCCAAACAGAGTTAGGTCTTGATAATATTGGTGGGTTTCCTTTATCGCCCGGTGCAGATACCAACGGAAAAACTAAGATTTCCGCCCTACGTTTTATCCAAGAGTATACCCAACGCAGCAATAAACAAGTTTTTGCAGCGCGATCGCAATTTAGCATCGGGGTAGATTGGTTCGATGCCAATGTCAATAAAGATGCCCCAGATAGCCGCTTTTTTGCTTGGCGAGGACAGGCGCAGTGGGTGCGGCAATTCGCACCAGACACTCTGTTATTAGTTAGAGGTGATTTACAACTAGCAGCAGATTCCCTCGTACCTTTAGAGCAATTTGGTCTTGGTGGACAGCTAAGTGTCCGGGGTTATCGCCAGGATGCATTACTAACAGACAATGGTATGTTGTTTTCGGCTGAATTTCGATTGCCGATTGTGCGTGCTTCTAAGCTTGGAGGAGTGCTACAACTGACACCATTTATTGACGTGGGCAAAGGCTGGAATAGCAAGGGCGACAATCCATCATCTAGTACGTTGGTAGGTACTGGGCTAGGACTGCTATGGCAACAGAGCGATAAATTCTCAGCTAGGCTGGATTGGGGCATTCCCCTGATATCGGTAGACGGTGAAAAGCGATCGCTCCAAGAGAATGGGCTATACTTCTCACTCAGCTATTCACCGTTTTAAACAGATTGCAATCAGCTTTCTACCTTTTAAAATCGATGCCATTGAGGGAATACTAAGTTTGCACCATAAATAGAAACTAGTTTATGAAAGTAATTTCTCTTTGGTTAGATTTGGTTAATCACATATTGGCAAGTGTCATGCTGCTGTCATTAAGAATTATCTTCTTTGGGAACAGCCATGCTAAATACATTGTTGCTGGGTGAGAGGATTTTATATACCACTTGTGGTGCAATGTTGTTTTCATACCACTACTTATATTGTATGTGAATCCTCCCTCAACTGATAGCTGGCATTATAAGTTGGGCATTATACATATAGTCATTTTCTAAACACTTGTGCTGTGACTAATTTTCAAACTAACTGCTCAATAATAAATAATTATTTATGGCTTTCCGAATTAAACAAACTCGTTGGCTATATGCCAGCCTGAGCATTTTAAGTTTGTGTTTAGCATTTACCATTACACCTGTAAAAGCATCTTCACCAATAACAACCTCTGTTCTCGCTTCTGCCCAACCTGTTAACAGCCTAGAACAAGGACGAAACTTTTACCAATTGGGAAGTTTTGCAGAAGCTATCAAGGTTTGGCAAACGGCAGCACAACAGTATCATAATCAAGGCGATCGCACCAACGAAGCTCTAAGTTTAAGTTACCTCTCATTGGCACAACAAGAACTAAACCAATGGGAAGTAGCTAAACAATCTATCGAAGAAAGTATAAAAATTTTGCAAACGGTTAGACCGTCTGCCGATACGATTATCTGGGCGCAAATACTGAATACTCAAGGAAATTTACAACTACATACAGACAAAACTGAAGCCGCCTTAGAAACTTGGCAACAAGCTCAAAAATATTATGAGCAAGCAGGCGATAAAATGGGCAGCATAGGCAGTCAAATTAACCAGGCACAAGCTTTACAAACTTTAGGATTTTATCGCCGCTCGAAACAACAATTGGAGGTGTTAACGCAAAACTTAGCAGCAATGCCAGATTCGGAAATCAAAGTTAGTGGGTTGCGATCGCTAGGTTTAGCTTTGCAGGCGATCGGTGATAATAAAAGCCAGCAAGTTTTAGAACAAAGTTTAGCCACAGCGAACAAAATTGTCGCTAAAACTCAGTTAAGTTCTATTCTTTCGAGTCTAGGGAAAGTTGCCTCTGACTTACTCGATCCAGAAGCAGCATTAAATTATTTTGAAGATGCCCAAACAGCAGCTACGAACCCGAATGAAGCTTTACAAGCGCGTTTAGCTCGTTTCAAATTATTGGTAGATTATAACAAACTAGAATATGCAATTCCCCTCGCGCCTCAATTACGACAACAGTTGTCAGAACTAGCACCCAGTCATAGTTCCCTTAATGCAGCGATTAATTTTGTAGCAACCTTGAATCGCTTAGAAAACCCCGATCAAGTTTTACCAAGTAAAGATTTGGCACAACTCATGGCAGACACAGTTAAGTCTGCCCAAAAAATTCAGGATGCAACCGCTCAAGCCTATGCACTGTATCAGTGGGCACAACTCTATGGTCGCAAAAAACAGTGGTCTGAGGCAAAGGAATTAGCCGAGAAATCCCTCAATATTGCTCGTCAACTCCAAGCTGACGATCTGATTGCTCAATCAGCATGGCAGGTCGGAAAGTTGTATAAGCAACAAGGCGATCGCTCCAAAGCAATTACAGCCTATACAGAAGCAGTTAAGTCATTAAAGGCACTGCGAGGCGATATGGTTGCTGTTAACCCCGATGTCCAATTTTCTTTCCGCGAAAGTGTGGAGCCTGTGTATCGGGAACTGGTGGGTTTACTTCTCGATGAGCAACCAACCCAGGCCGCATTGATGCAAGCGCGTGAATTGATTGAGTCACTCCAAATCGCCGAACTTGATAACTTTTTCCGCGAAGCTTGTTTAGATAAAGCCCAGCAGATTGACGAAGTTGACCCCACAGCAACAGTTATTTATCCGATTATCTTAAGCGATCGCTTAGGAGTAATTCTCGCTCACGCTGGACAACCACTGCGTTATTATGTCACTCAAAAATCTCAAGCTGAAATTGAGCAAACTTTAGATAAATTTCTAGTTGCTCTCAACCCAGTTTCAGACTCAAAAGTTCGGGATCAATTGTCCCAGCAGATTTATGACTGGCTGATTCAAAAAGCAGAAGTAGATCAAGCATTCATTGATACTAAGACACTAGTATTTGTTTTGGATGGTCGATTGCGGAACATTCCAATGGCAGCCCTGTATGACGGTAATCGATATCTAATTGAGAAGTATGCTGTGGCGCTCTCACCAGGATTGCAACTAATGGCGGCGCGATCGCTCTCTTCAAACCACATTGATGCGATTATCGGTGGTATTAGCCAATCTCGTGCTGGTTTTAGTGCCTTGCCATCTGTGGAATCAGAAGTAAAGGAAATTTCCCAAACGGTGCCATCTTCGATGTTACTGAACGAAAAATTTACAAGTCTTGCCCTGGCGGCTCATGTCAAATCAAGTAAGGCCAATGTTATTCATCTAGCAACCCACGGGCAATTTAGCTCTCGTCTCGAAAATACCTTTTTACTTACGTGGGATGGAGAACTTAATGTGAAGGAGCTATCCGAACTTCTCAAAAATCGTAGTGGTGATTCATCAAAAGCGATCGAATTATTAGTATTGAGTGCCTGCGATACTGCAACAGGAGACAATCACGCTGTTCTTGGACTAGCAGGCTTGGCTGTTAAATCCGGTGCGCGTTCCACCATTGCCACACTTTGGCCAGTCAAAGATAAGGCAGCCCAAATGCTCATGACTCGCTTCTATGACCAACTACGGCTACCCAGAATAACCAAAGCTGAAGCACTACGGCAAGCACAAATTAACCTGATTCGCCAAACTGATTTCCATGATCCGTTCTTTTGGTCTGCCTTTGTTTTAGTTGGAAACTGGCTGTAATTACGTAATATTCCTGGCTGTATATACACAAAAAAAACATCTACTTTATGGAACTTCAGCCTACATTGGTATATAAATGCTAGTAAGCTTCCCTGCCCTGGCTAGTGTTTAGAAATATTCCCTAACTTTTTAGCGCAGTGATTTCATGTATTTTCTATCACTGTTTAATGAAATGAGGTCAAACACAATGAAACGTCGATATTTAACTAGTGCATTGAGCATCATTGCTCTGATAGCTAGCAGTACATGGGCTAGTGCCTATGCTGTAACATTTACCCCACCTGTCAAAAATGGCGCTCCAAGCCAAGCAACAGGAGGAGCGTCCCGTGGCAACCTGTTTACCCCAACCAAAGGTAACAGCGCCCCTAGACAAGCAACAGGAGGAGCGTCTCGTGGCAACCTGTTTACCCCAACCAAAGGTAATAGCGCTCCAAACCAAGCATCTGGAGGCGCTTCCCGCGTTGGTACTTACTACTTGAATCCTTCGACTGTAGCAGTAGGAGGGCCCGCAGCGCTAATCGCACTTCTGCCCCAAAGCTTTTATGGCACAACAGTGTCTGAACGCCCTACAATTTTGGTATACTTACCTACTTCTAATGCAGAAGAAGCTGTGTTCAGCCTCAAAGATGAAGCTGGCAATATACATTATCAAATGACCATTCCCGTTGCTCTTAAAGCTGGGGTGATCGCAGTCAAATTACCAGCTGATGCACCCGCTTTAGCAGTTGGTAAAAACTATCAGTGGTTTTTGGCACTGAAAGTGAACGGAACACTTGGCCCAAGTACACCTTACGTTGATGGTTGGATTCAGCGTATCCAGCCTACTGCTGAACTGGCAACAGCGATGCAGCAGAAAGATGCTTTAAAGCAAGCAGCAGCTTTCGGTAAAAACGGGGTCTGGTATGACTGTGTAGCAACAATGGCTGTGCTGCATACCGCCCAACCCAAAAATGCGGCTATTCTCAAGCAATGGGAGGAACTTCTTTCCTCAGTAAGCTTAAAGGATATTGCAACAGTTCCCTTTGTAACATCTGGGAATTAAGGACTGGGCAGTGGGAGCAGGGGAGGCAGGGGGCAGGGGGCAGGGAGCAAGGGAGAAGAGTTTTCCCCTCTTCCCAATGCCCAATGCCCAATGCCCAATGCCCAATCCCCAATTTCAGACAAGTGTTACTGGAGTAAAACTGACGAATACTAATCAATATTATTTAAGCCTCTGGCGAAATTATGTGGCGTAAATTCCAAGCTTTCATCCAACGCTCTCGCAGTGTTTTGATTATTAGTCCCAGCGTTGCTCTGACAGTTATTGTTGGGCAGTCTTTGGGACTTTTTAATTTGCCTGAGTGGAAACTTCGTGATGAATGGATACGACAGCGATGCCTTCCGGCAAGCCGCTTTGCGTCTACGCAAAATACAATAGCTGACAAAATTATAATTGTCACAGTTGATGAACAAGATATCCAATCAGTTGGTAAATGGCCAATTCCAGACTGGTCACTAGCACAATTACTAGAAAAAATCCAGGCGCAACAACCCCGCGCCATCGGTTTGGATCTCTATCGGGATTTACCCGAAGGCAGTGGATACGATCAACTTGTAAAAGTCTTCCGCAACAGTGCCAATTTAATAGGCGTTGAGAAAATTACCGGAGAGCATGTCAATCCGCCACCAGAATTGAAAAAACTCGGTCAAGTCGGATTAGCAGATTTGGTGTTGGATGGCGATCGCCATGTGCGTCGTGCCTTACTTACAGCAGTAGATGCCAAGGAAGAGGGAACAATTAAAGCAGGACTGGGAACTCTTGTAGCCCTCAAGTACCTTGAAGCCGAAAAAATAACTTTAGAATCCGTTGACGAAAAGCAGCAGAAGTTTCGCTTAGGTAATCAAATCTACCTACCATTACACAATCAAGAAGCAGGTTATTCTGATGCTGATGTCGGCGGCTATCAAATTTTGCTCAACTGGTACGGAACAGATGCGGCGTTTCGCACAGTTACGATGCGGGATGTGTTGGCAGGAAAAATTCCAGCAAACCTGATGCGCGATCGCATGGTATTTATTGGGTCAACTGCTGCCAGTACCAATGACTTTTTTAGCACACCCTTCAGTTCCTCCTTGGTTTCTGCCCAAAAACCTACACCAGGTGTTATTATCCATGCCAATATTGCCCATCAACTAGTAGAAGGAGCAAAAACAGGGAAAGCAAACCTGCATGGCATTTCTGGAATGGCTGTGTCGCTCTGGATTCTTTTATGCTCTTTTATCGGTTCTGGTGGTAGTTGGTATTTAGCTAGTGCCCGTACCCGGCGACAGATTCCAGGCGGCAAAATTCTTTGGGCAACCGTAGGCATCAGTGGCGCATTCATGGGTGGTGGTTACGGGATGTTTTTGCACGGTGTTCTGATTCCCATAACACCCGCCTTAGCTGCCTTCATCAGCAGCGTAGTTGCCACAACCAATGCCTATAAACAGCAGAAGTTAGAAGAAGCGAATCGGCAACTAGAAATTGCTAATAGTCAACTATTAGATTATTCCAAAACCTTAGAGTTCAAAGTTGAAGAACGAACTCATCAACTGCTAGAAGCAAAGCAAGCTGCTGATGCTGCTAACGAAGCAAAGAGCGAGTTTCTGGCCAATATGAGCCATGAGCTACGCACACCGCTTAATGGCATCCTTGGTTTTGCTCAGGTGCTTGAGGTATCGCCAAACATGACAGAGAAAAACCTAGAAGGAGTCAGCATTATCTACCAATGTGGCACACACCTTTTAATGCTAATCAATGACATTCTCGACCTTTCAAAAATTGAAGCTCGTAAATTAGAATTAGTTGCGACTAATGTACATCTGCCCACTTTCTTACATGGTGTCACCGAGATTTGCAGTATTCGAGCCAAGCAGAAAGGAATTGCATTTAACATTTTCATGGGCGATCGCCTCCCACTTGTTATTCAAGTAGATGAAAAGCGGCTCCGACAAGTGTTGATCAACTTATTAGGCAACGCTATCAAGTTTACAGACAATGGGAGCGTGACATTCAAAGTAGATGTACTGGAGACTGGGGACAAGGACAATCCCCAATCCCCAATCACTAAGATTCGCTTTCAAATTGAAGATACAGGTATTGGGATGTCACCAGACCAACTAGAGAAAATATTTTTAGCCTTTGAGCAAGTAGGTGAGGCTGGACGGAAATCTGAAGGTACTGGCTTGGGATTAGCAATCAGTCAAAGAATTGCAGCATTGATGGACAGCCAAATTCAAGTGCAGAGTTGCCAAGGTGAAGGTAGTCTATTTTGGTTGGATTTGACAGTAATAGTACCAGTTTCCCATGACTGGCAGCCAGTAAACATCCCCTCATCCCAGCAGAAAATCGTCGGTATTCGAGGTATTGCACCTCAAATTTTGATTGTCGATGACGATCGCAACCACCGTTCTATGTTGACCAGTATGCTACAAGAAATCGGCTGTCGAACCTTGGAAGCAAGCGACGGCAAACATGGGCTACAGATGGTAACTGAACATCAACCAGATGTGATTGTGCTTGATTTAGCCATGCCCAATATGGATGGCTTTGAGCTAATGCTTCAGTTACAACAGAATCCCCAAACTCGGATTATTCCGATTATTGTCTCTAGTGCCAGCGTATTTGAAGAAAATCGGCAACAAAGTTTACAGGCAGGAGCTACAGCATTCTTGCCTAAACCCCTGCAAATTGATGAACTATTTAATGCGCTGCATTCTGCCTTTGAGGCAGTAGCAAAGCGATCGCTACTAGAATTTGACTGGATCTATACTCAATCTAAACCTCAGCAATTATCTCCCAAGAATGAGCAAATAGATAATAGTAAATTGGTTTTGCCATCTCAGGATATTTTGCAACAACTCTATCATTTAGCAATGATGGGAGATATTCCAGCGATCGAGGGAATTATAGAAGAGCTAATCAAGCAAGACACTCAGTTAACTGCCTTCACAACTGAGTTGAGCAAACTCACTGCCAACTTTCAAACCGCAAAAATCCGTAAGTTCCTAAAATCATTTGTAGCAACGGAGTCACATCCATGATGACCGAATCTTTTTTGCAACCAATGCATATCCTGTTGGTGGACGATAATCCAAATAATCTTAAGGTTCTATCTGAAGCGATTCAGGGATGTGGTTGGAAAGCACTCATGGCAACCGATGGAGAGTCAGCGATCGAACAAACAGAATATGCCCATCCCGATCTGATTCTCCTGGATGTAATGATGCCAGGTTTGGATGGATTTGAAACTTGCCGCAGGCTGAAAGCCAATGCCATCACTCAGAATATTCCGGTCATTTTTATGACTGCCTTGACGGATGCCACAGACAAAGTGAAAGGGTTGGAAATTGGTGCAGTTGACTACATTACCAAACCCTTCCAACACGAAGAAGTAATTGCTCGATTAAAATTACACCTGAAAATCTCCCATCTCACCCGTACCTTAGAAGAAAGAGTGCAAGAACGTACCGCAGAATTATCCCAATCTCTACAACAATTACAACAAACCCAACTACAACTAATCCAGAGTGAGAAAATGTCCACACTTGGACAACTTGTTGCAGGCATAGGTCATGAGATTAATAACCCAATTGGTTTTATTAGTGGAAATTGCTTTCATATTGAGGAATATGTAAAGGATCTATTTCATTTGGTGAATCTACAACAGCAAAAGCTAGCACACCCAGATTTGGAAATTGAAGAACTTATTGAAGAAATTGACTTAGAATATATCACTGAAGATTTACCAAAAGTTCTCTTATCAATGCACCAGGGAATTGGTCGTCTTAAAGACATAAGCCTTTCTTTAAGAACCTTTGCTCGATCTGATATTTCATCTAAGGTAGAGTTTCAAATTCACGAAGGAATCAATAGCACCTTAATGTTATTAAAACACCGACTAAAAGACCAAGTAGACCGCCCTAAAATCGAGGTTTTCACACAATATGGTGAGTTGCCTCCAATTATTTGCTATCCCGGACAATTGAATCAAGTGCTTATGAATATTATTGCCAATGCAATTGATGCATTTGATGGTCTTCATCAAATGTACTCAGATGAGAAGATAGCCGCTTCCCATAACACCATTACGATTACTACATCGGTCGATCATCAGCAAAAAACTGTGACAATTTGCATTGAAGATAATGCTCTTGGTATGACTACCGAGGTGCAAGCTAAAATTTTTGAGCCATCTTTTACAACTAAACCTGTGGGTAAAGGAACTGGGCTAGGATTAGCTATTAGTCGCCAAATTATTGTCGATAAACACAATGGACAAATCAACTGCTTGTCAACCTCTGGTCAGGGAACAAAGTTTATTATTACTCTGCCAATTTAGTTTTTACGTGAGTTCGATTTGAAAAAAGCACAAAAAAAGGCTGGAAGTTTTAGGATGCAGGAGGAGTAGGGCAGTATGAAATCAACAATCGTGATTTTTCATTTTTCATAAATGATTTAGGATTTATAGTTAGCTAGTCGTCGTGCTGACGCGACTATTTACTTGCTAAGAAAACTATTGTTGGTACTTTTCTGAGCATTACCAACTATGCCTAATATATTCAATCGAGAAATTTTTAAGTTATCTAAAGCTACTTGTAGCATTGAGGAATTTGTTTTATTAATCCTAACTACTATTAAAAGTCCATCAGTATGGGGTGCTATCAGGCTAGCATCGGCTAATCCTACCAAGGAAGGGACATCATAAATCACTAAGTCAAAGCTGTTATGAAAATCTGCTATTAGTTGCTTCATTTTTTGAGATGAGAGCAACTTTGTAGGATCTGGTGGTATTGGCCCAGCAGTGATGACAGATAATTGGTTCATGGAAGGTAGTTGTCGTATTACTTCTGGCACTGGCAAGTTTGTAGAAATTAAATTACTTAATCCCCATAGATTATTTAAACCTGATAAATCGTGAATTGTGGGTTTACGAAAATCAGCATCTACAAGTAGGACTCGTTGCCCCATTGCTGTGGCTATTTGAGCTAGATGAAGAGCAACCGTAGACTTTCCATCACCATTCATAGCTGAACTAATAACTATGGAGCGAATTGGGCGATCGGAATTGAGTAGTTGAATATTGGTATAAAGTACCCGTAGGGCTTCTAAAAAGTTAGTTGAAGAATCACCATATTCTTGATCTGGTAAAACACTCAACTCAGCAATTCCTTGATAAAAATAGTTGGGTATATTTACTAAGGGACTCTTTTTATTAAAACTGCGGTTTTGGTTATTTTTAACTTGCTTTTCAAAAGGAATATTCCCTAACACTGGCTGTTTGAGTTTTGTTTTCAGTTCCTCAATAGTATGGTAAGTATTGTCTAACTTATCAATCAATATGACAATACCAATTGCTGAGAGTACGCTTGCAACTAATCCCAGGATAAAATTACGTTGGATATTAAAAGAAGAAACAGGAGTATTTGGCGTAGTCGGTGCTTGAAGTAATTGCCAACCAAGCTCTGTCTGGGATTTTTGAATTTGGATATTTTCGCGGGTTGATAAAAACCGATTTAAACTCTCATTTGCAATTTTTAATTTGCGCTGTAAGTCAGTGTACTGTCGATTTAAAATTGGCAGTTGGTTGCGGCGTTGTGCAAGTTCCCGTTCTGTTTTAGCCAGCTCTTGGCTTTGTACTTCTAAGGTCTGAAGTTGCGTTGTTACTTCTGCAAACTTTACACCCAATAAACGCTGCGCCTCTTGACGTAACAAAGGTAAAAGACTCGCTCGTTTCTCTTTCAATGTTTGGATGGTTGGATTCCTGTCCTGCAAACGGGTTGATTCTGTAGCAATCTGAACATCAAATTCGCGTATTTGAGTAATCAACTGTTGATATAATGGAGCACTATTAAGCATTGTCGTTGCTCCATCTTTTCCTTGTAGGATAGCCAAATTAGCACGAGCTTGAGCTAACTGTAGATCAATTGCTTGTCTTTTCTGAGATAATTCAACGGTTTGTGAACTAATTTGTGTTTCTTCGGTTTCGGGATCGTTAAAATTGTACTTTTGCCGGAAAAATTGTAACTCTTTTTGGAGTTGATCTACGCGGTTTTGTGTAAATATTAGTTGATTTTCAACAAACTTAAGCCCTTGGCGTAACTTAGTTTGCCTCCTGACTTGACTGTAGTCCAAATAATTCTCAGCAATTTGCTCTAGTACAAATTGAGTCTGCTTTTGATTACTACTTCCATAGCGGACTTGTATTATCTTTGTCTCACCTAACCGAGTAATCTTCAAAGATTCGAGAAGAGAATCATAGCTGATTCCTGGATAGGAAGCTTGTAACTTTTTAAGGGTGCTTCTCATCACTTCAGGACTCTTAAGAACCTGAATTTGACTTTCATAATCTAAACTAGACACCTGTGAGTTAGAGTCTTTTACGACATCAACAGCTTTGGTGTCATCATTTACAGGTTCCACTAATAGTTGAAAACTGCCTTCATATTCTGGAGGCTTCCGGTTGATCACCAAGTTAATCACTACAATTGTCATCATAGCAATTGTTACACCTGTCATGACTAGCGCTCGTCGCTGTAAAACACTTAGAAATTCTTGAAAGCTCCTGTCGTCTTTTTGTTCCTCAGTCCACGGAACAAGTTGATTTTGAGGATATGGAGGCACAGAATTATTACTGTGATTGGAACTGGAGGATTGAGAAGAAGAGTTCTCCATCATGTGCTTAATATTCGGTAATATACTGATCAGGATTAAGTAGAAAGGGTATTAAAAGCTTTAGTGAGGTAGCTTTGATATAAGCATTAATCTATTCTAAATAAGATATTTATTTGATAAAGTACGCTAAAATCCTCTTCCCTTCTGCGCTTCGGCTTGGTGCAATTGCTGATGACTAAATGCTTTGATGTTAACGCTATATTATCGCTCTCAGCGTCTTAACGCCAGTTACCCATCTACAGCGCTGGCTGAAGGGATGTAGGGAGAAAACAAAATGGCACTACTTACCTTCAGCATTGCTATTTGCTGTCTTATACCAACGACAAATAAATATTTATGCCCACTTACTTAGTCACACTTACACTTAACTTAGTTATTCAATAACTTGATAGCCAATAAAATAAACTTTTTATCGACAAATATTTATATCCACTTACTTAGTTATTCGGCTACTAAATGGCAATAATTTGATAGCTAATAACTTGATATTTGAGAACTTAATAACCGATAAAATATTTAGTTTATAAAGATTTAACTTAGATGTATTTTGAGAATATAAATTTTTAATGAACAACTTCGTTTAATGTTGAAACATGGTATTGTGAAAATCGAATCTTAAATTTAATGAACATTCATAGTGTAATATGCGTAATATTAAATTTAGTTTATTATGAATTTACTATCAATAAAGTAAATCTTTGGATATTTACTAAATTGGTATATTTGAATAGAGAGTTGTGATTCGAGAAAAAATGAATTTCATACTACAGTTAATTTGGATTAGTGCGGGATTGGCTATAGTTTCAACGGGTTTAAAGTTGGTTAAATTAATTTAATATTCAAAATGAATGGTTCGCTTTATTTTTCGTGACGTATTTAAAAAAACTTTATTTATTACAGACTTAGGACATAGCTTATGAGACTTAATGAATGGATTAATCAAAAATTTTTGCAATCCATTTCTACTCAATTAGATGCCAATAATCAATCTTCGGCAAAAGCTCAAAAATCAATTAAATTGTCTGTAGTTACCCAATTTTTTCCTCCAGATTATGCTGCAACAGGGCAGTTGATTGAAGAATTAGTGAAACAGTTAGGGAAGCAAGGGGTAGATATTGAAGTCTTTACAAGTCAGCCAGGATATGCATTTAGCTCTCATACGGCCCCAGCAGTTGAATGCACTGACCAAATCCGAATTCAGCGATCGCGCACTGCCCAACTTTGGCCGGGAAGAATTCGTGGGAAAGCTGTTAATGGTGTTTTATATACATTACGTGCTACTCTCTATCTCCTCAAAGCTTGGCGTCGTAACAATATCTTGTTACTAACTACAGCTCCGCCATTTTTACCAGTGATTGGATATCTGGCTTATATCTTATTCCGATTGCCCTATGTCTGCGTTCTATATGATTTATACCCTGATATTGCGATCGCATTAGGGGTAATTCCAAGGCGTAATTGGCTAGTCCGCTTGTGGCGTAGGATCAACAAACAGGTTTGGTTAAATTCTAAGGGGATTGTAGTACTTAGTCCAGCGATGAAACAAAAGATAGTAGCGCATTGCCCCGAAGTAGCTGATAAAATTTCGATAATTCACAGTTGGGCTAACCCAGAAGCGATCGTACCGATTGCCAAGCGAGAAAACTGGTTTGCTTGGAAGTACAACTTAGTTAACAAATTTACCGTACTTTATTCTGGCAATATGGGTCGCTGTCATGATATCAACACAATGCTGGAAGCTGCAAAAGAACTGCAAGATGAGCCAATTCAATTTGTTTGCATTGGTGCTGGTGCCAAACGCGATGAATTAATCATGGAAGTAGAGCGGTTAGGGCTGAACAATTTTACGTTTCTACCTTATCAAGATAAGCAAGTGCTACCTTATTCCTTAACAGCTTGCGATCTATCACTAGTAAGTGTAGATTCAGCTACAGAGGGTTTAGTTGTTCCCAGCAAACTATATTCAGCTTTAGCCTCTGGGCGACCAGTAGCAGTAATATGCTCCCAGACTTCATATCTTAGACAACTGATGGCTGAAGCAAATTGTGGTGGAACATTTGACAATGGAGATGGGCAAGGTTTAGCACAATTTATTCGCTTTCTGAATCGAGATCGACAGATAGGAGAGCAGATGGGCAAAGCAGGTCGCCAGTATTTGCGATCGCACTTCACGCCTAAGGTTATCTCTCAACAATACTTGCATGTTTTACAGCAGGCATTATTCTCTAATGAGATAAAAATTATGTCTCAAAGTGATGTGAAGTAAGTAGACATGTAGGAGTTAATTGAATATTTTTGCTGTATTTTTTAGGAGTTGGACTTCGATGGTCTTATTGATCTCAGTCCCTCCAATATAGCCTTCCTTGCTCATAGTTTTTGTCTATACAGGAGGTTAAATTGCAGAGAAGGTGTGATCGAAATCGGAAACGTTCCAAACGACGGGCTATTTATTGCCCCATTCATGGCTGTTATATCGATAGTGTCAGTCAAAAATATAAAATGTTTGCTGACAAAGCAGGTCAATTACAGCAACGAGGGATGAGCCGACGAAATGCATTGATGTTAATAGCGAACCAAACCGCAGTACCTATAGAAGGGGAATGGTTAGAAGCTTTTTGGTGTCAAGAGTGTCAACAGACAAAATGGTATTACGTTCGGCAAGGTGGCGATCGCACATATCAAATTTCACTTGCACCAGCAGAGCTTTGGCAACAAGTCGCAGGAGTAATAGATCCACACGGTAATCCCTCCGTTGGAGAGTTTACCCGCAGACAAGCAAAGATGCTTACTCACAACAGCATCAGATATTTTAACTGTGTCGGTCAGTACACTTAGTCTTAAATATATTTGGAAATTGTAAATAGGCTTTGCAATTTTTATACATTAATCTCTTTAAGATTTCAGGTTGATTTAAACACCTAATATCTGATTTTTTAATTTTGAAATTAATAGAGCATTTACTCATGAATATTGTTTTAATAACTGGTTCAGCAGGACTAATTGGTTCTGAAGCTGTAAGTTTTTTCTGTGAACGAGGCTTTGTTGTTGTCGGTATTGACAACAATATGCGTCAGGCATTTTTTGGTCAAGATGCTTCTACAGAATGGAATCGCGATCGCCTCATACATAAATATGGCGATCGTTATATTCACCATAATGTAGATATTCGCAATCATGAAGCTATCTCTAGAATTTTCCAGACTTATAGTAAAGATATTAGCCTAATTATTCATACAGCTGCCCAGCCCTCTCATGATTGGGCTGCCAATGAGCCTTACACTGATTTTACCGTTAATGCCAACGGCACCTTAGTTTTATTAGAGAATACCCGTCAAATATGTCCAAATGCGGTCTTCATTTTTTGCTCTACTAATAAAGTTTATGGAGACACACCTAATCGCTTACCACTAATTGAACAAGAACTACGCTGGGAAATTGAAGAAACTCACCCCTATAACCAGGGTATTGATGAAAACATGAGTATTGATAACACCAAACACTCATTATTTGGGACTTCTAAAGTAGCCGCAGATGTATTAGTGCAGGAATACGGACGCTATTTTGATATGAAAACTGCAAGTTTTCGGGGTGGGTGTTTAACAGGGCCAAGCCACTCTGGAACAAAGTTGCATGGCTTCTTATCCTATCTGATGAAATGTACAATGGCTGGGCATGCGTATCAAGTATATGGCTATAAAGGAAAGCAAGTTAGAGATAATATTCATAGCTATGATTTGGTGAATGCGTTCTACCATTTTTATCAAAACCCACGAGTTGCAGAAATATATAACATTGGGGGTAGCCGTTACAGTAATTGTTCAATGTTAGAGGCTATTCAACATTGTGAAGCGATTACAGAGAAAAAACTAGACTGGAGTTATATTGAATCCAATCGAATTGGAGACCATATTTGGTGGGTTAGTGATGTCAGTAAATTTCAAAATCACTATCCAGAATGGCAGTTAACTTATACTGTTCCAGATATTTTAAAAGAGATTTTTTCCCAGAATGTAAATCGTTGGCTTTGAAAGTTAAATTTTGATAAGTATTGAATATTTCCTACGAAATTGAAAATAATGCTAAAAAAACTTATGAGGAACCGAATAATTAGGTTCCTCATTTGCGGAATAATTACCGCAGCCTTCAATGTTTTACTCATGATGACTATTATTGAGGTATTAAAAATTGAACAACCTTTACATCGGAATATAGCAAATATTGTCTCAATTGAAATATCTCTGCTATTTAGTTTCTTTGTTTATCGCACCTGGGTTTGGCCAGAAGGTAAATGGAATTTTAGATATATTTGCTTAAAACAAATTCCTTTGTATCATGTTTCTTGTGGATTAGTGATAGCAATTAGGAGTTTAATTCTATTTCCCGTATTAGATTGGTTAGGTATTAGTTACACATTAAATACGTTAATTGGAATAATTATAGGTTCTGTTGTTAACTATATGTTTAGTGCGAAATTGGTATTTTAATTAAAACTACAAATATAAGAGCGGATTACTAAAATAGCTCTTGTTTCAATAAACCATCAAAAAATATCATGAGTAAAAGCCTTTTAATTACCGAAAAGCATAGCCAATCTGCAAAAATTCTTAGCATACGTGAACAGTATCGAGATCAGTATTGGTTAAAACGTGATCCAATTTATCAAGATAGGCTTCTCTGGCGAGCGCAATCATTCCGTCACATGGTACATTTACTACCAGAGCAAACTATCTTAGAAATTGGTTGTGGTCAATGCCTCTTTACTAAAGAACTATTAAAAGTTTCTCGTGAAGAAAACCCAATCACTGCTGTAACTTTCACTGACATTGCTAGACCAGATAACTTATCTCAATCTGTTGAATTCATCAATGCTTACTCTATTCCAGGCGAATTACAAGGAAAACGCTTCGATTTTATAGTTGCAATGGATATTTTAGATCAGCGTAATTGTCCCTGGCTTCTACAAAACGTTTATGAACTGCTTAAACCCGGCGGTCAGGTAATTTTTTATGAAAGTAATCCCTGGAATGTAGTTCTGAAATTCCGTCGTTTTATTTCCCAATTTTTTGGCAACAATGATCCTAGACGATTATTAAGCCGTCCTGAACTCTACGAATTAATTTCTGAAATTGGTTTTATTAGAGTATTTGCGATTTACAACGATTTTGTCTACGCACCATTGACACGACAACTAATATGGCTACTGCGTAACCTCTCAATTCTCTTAGAAAACCTCTCAGGTATTAAAACTTTAGCTGGAAACATTCTGATTCATGCACAAAAGCCTCCTCGTATAGTTGAGCGCCCTCAAATCTCCTTATGTGAGCATGAGCAGTTAAAAAAAGCTGTCTCTGTGGTTATTCCTTGTCATAATGAGGAAATGAATATTGGGCCGCTCATTACCGGGTTAAAAGTATTATTTGGCGACTATCTTCATGAAATTATTCCGGTTGATGATAACAGTCGGGACAATACCCGTGAAGTAATTAAAAAGCTGGCTAATGAGGATCAAATTATTAAACCCGTATTTCGTACACCACCTAATGGTGTAGGCAGAGCGCTTCAAGATGGCTATAAAGTAGCTACAGGTCGCTATATTTTAACAATGGATTGTGATTTTCAACATGTTTTGCCAGAAATACGTGATTTATTTGATGCAGCAGCTCAGGGATATGATGTTGTAGTAGGTAGCCGTTTTTCTCGTCATAGCGTTCTGCTAAATTACCCATTTCAAAAAATATTTGTTAATCGTGGCTTTCATTTTTTAGTTAGAATTTTGTTTCTTCGCAATATCCGCGATTTAACAAACAACCTTAAAATCATGCGGCGAGAAGCAGTTGAGAAAATGGAATTTACACAACCAGGCTTTGCTATTAATGCTGAAACAGGTTTAATACCCCTATCAATGGGTTATTCAATTAAAGAAGTTCCCATTTCTTGGATTAATCGTACTCCAGACATGGGAGTATCTTCATTCCGTTTAATAAAAGTTGGTGGAGGGTATTGGCAAGTTATACTCAACCTTTGGTTGAAAAACATATTAGGTTTTAAAAAATGATTGCTTCATCAATCATGTTTATAATTACCTTATAAAATGTAGAGAGCAGATAATTATTATCGCCTATATTATTCTGCTTTCTATAAATTATAGAGTTTAATTATAATATTTAATAATTGCAATTTTGAATCAAACTCAATTTAGCTTATTTTGCCTTCTAAAAAGATAAAATTTATCTTACTAAAAAATAGCAATATTTAAATTAGTTTAATTCGTGACTTTATAATAAAATATATATGAAATTTATTTTAGGTATATATAATTACATAATATATCAAATAAAGAAAACAAGTAGTTTTGATGGACGGATTATAGTTATAACATGTTTGTCAATATATTTCTTGATGATATATTCTTCGACTTTATTTACAAACTACTATGATTTTTGGAATTTACTAGGGGTTCCAGCTAGACCCTATCCTTTTGGTGATTTATGGGTAATTACATCAGGGATTGAATGCCATCGTCTAGGCTACAACATTTATAAGGAAAATCCCTGTAATCCTTGGCCTTATTTTGCAGAATTTAACTATCCCCGAATATGGTTATCGCTTACTAATTTAGGGTTAAGTAGTAGCCATACTATATTACTCGGAACATCAATCATAATAATATTTTTAGTTATGGTTTTGATAAGTATTAAGAATCTAAATTTTGCAGAGGGACTAATTTATAGCCTTGTATTGTGTTCTCCAGCAGTAATGTTAGGGATCGAACGAGCAAATAACGATCTAATTATCTTTATCATTTTGTCTATTTCTCTTTTATTGATAAACAGTAGCCAAATCATTTGGCGGCTTACTTCTTATTTATTATTATTATTTGCAGCAATATTAAAAATATACCCAATTTTTGCCTTGTCTTTAATTTTGAGAGAAAGCAGAAGAAAGTTTTTTATTATTACCACATTTTTAACTGGAGTCTTTGTTTCCTATTTAATTGCAGAATTTAATAATTTTAAACAAGTTTATTTAGCAACACCACAAGTAAATTATTGGTCTTATGGTTCCAAAATTTTGCTTAGTTCTTTATTTAATCATATTAAAGCCATAATAAAAACTCTAGGTATAAATAAACAGTCTATTTATAGAGTCTTGCCTGATTCTTTTTCTCAAAAAATAATATTGTTGCTAGCTATTGTGATCTTTGTATCGTGTTTAATATACATATTGTATAAACTCAATTATCAAATAAATGAAAACATTAACATAAATTTTATAGATGCTTTTAGATTAGGAGCTAGTATTTATATTGGTAGTTTTTTAATAACTAATAGTTGGGCTTATCGCTTAATTTTTTTAATCTTCACTCTTCCTCAGATTTTATCTTGGATGAAAAAAGAAAGTTGTCTACGTTTTTTGTCTATGTTTTCAATACTTGCAATAATATTAACAGTTTGGATAAAAATAAAAGCAGTCGCAGGATTATTATTTTATGTTGATCAGATTATGAATTGGGTTATATTGTTTTACTTTATTTATACTTTAATTTTAACTCTGCCTCAATGGTTTAAAAAACAGTTGTTTATTATCGATAATAAGGCATCTCAGCTATGAGTATTACTAATAATTTAAGTAGCAAAAAGTTCAAACTTTCAATCCTCGATCTAAAGAATATTTTAGTAATAATTTTTATATGGAGTGCCACAGTAATTCTGGTAAATCCTCTAGGAAATTTTCCCTTAAATGATGATTGGGCTTATGGGTGGAGCGTCAAAACATTATTAGAAACAGGAAATTTTCAACTTTCAGACTGGACTGCTACAAATCTTTTACCCCAGGTGTTTTGGGGAGCGCTTTTTTGTCTACCTTTTGGCTTCTCATTCACTGCACTTCGATTTTCAACTTTGACTTTAGGATTAATTGGTGTCATTACAACTTATGATTTATTGAGAGAGGCTAATTCTAGCCCTAAATATTCTCTGGTTGGAGCGCTTATAGTCGCACTTAATCCTTTATATTTTGTACTTTCTAACTCATTCATGAGTGATGTGCCTTCTTTTACATTTGCTATTTTAGCTTTGTATTTTTTAATACGAGGTCTTAAACGAAATTCTCACTTTGAAATTTTAATTGGTATAGTAGTTGCTTTTGTATCTATCCTTAATCGCCAGTCTAATCTAATAATTCTTCCAGCATTTGGTTTTGCATACTTGCTAAAAAAAGGTTTAAATAGCCGAAACATTGTTAAGGCTTTTTTTCCAACTTTAGTAGGTATAGCTTTGTATCTATCTTACTCTAAATGGTTACAGCTTACTGAACGCATACCTATCCTATATAATTTTCAGGCTAAACAATTACTAAAATCTTTTTCAAGTGGTTTTCTGGAGATAATTTCGATATACTCTGAAAACCTACTTATATTTTCAATATATTTAGGATTATTTTTGTTCCCTTTATTGATAGTTAAGTTTCCTATTCAATACCACAAATTATCTTTTACTAAAAAAAGGATTAGCTTATTTACTATTTTTATAATAGTGGCAGCAGGAATAGTATATTGTTTAGCTGCAAAGAAGCAAATGCCTTTAGTAGGTAATGTCATAAATCCTTTTGGTTTAGTTTATGAAGAAGCATTTTTATTAAAACCTATTTCTATAACTATTATTAATATAATTTGGAAAAATATTACAATAGTAGGCTTGATTGGTTCTGCTTTATTATTTCAGTATTTTTCAATTGCTTTTTTTAAGCTAGTTAATCAGAAACAAAATATAGAGGTAGAGAAAAAGTGGTTGCTCGTATTAACTCTTTTTACTATTTTTATGTATTTCTTACCAATTGGAGTGTTAAAAAAAATCTATTGGTTTGATCGCTATCTCATTTTTTTATTACCCTTGTTAATGATGCTTGTCTCAATTACAACGAAAAACGGTAGTAAAAAGAGGATTGCTTCTTGGGCAGTATCTACATCCTTAATTATGCTTTTGTTGTATGGAGGGTTTACTATTAGTGCAACTCATGACTATCTTTCGTGGAATCGGGTTAGGTGGCAAGCCGTCCATGATTTAATGCAAGAATTTCAAGTATCTCCCAATCAAATCAACGGTGGGTTTGAATTTAACGGCTGGTATTTCGGGAACAGGCTGGAAAAATGCAACCCTAAATATCAAAAAAGTCCAAGAGACAGCAGTGGCAACTGGGCTGACTTCACTTGCCTTTGGGGTGGTAATAATTACAAATATACTATTTCTTTAGTACCTCAAATTGGATATAAAGTAGAAAAAACATATTCTTATAGAAAATGGCTACTTTGGAGTAAGGAAAACCTTTATCTTTTGCGCCAAAATACAAATGCTTAAAGCCACATTTTTAGTTGTAACTAAAATAGTCACGCAGCTTGAAAATAAATTTAATAATGAATAAACAAGAACTAATCATTGAAGCAGGTCGTACTGAAAAGCAGTACTGGAAAGACTTATGGAAATATAGAGAATTATTTTATTTTCTTGCTTGGCGTGATATTCTGGTGCGGTATAAGCAAACAGCGATTGGTATTGCTTGGGCACTGATTCGTCCGTTTTTGACGATGGTGGTTTTTACAGTTGTATTTGGACAATTGGCAAAGTTGCCTTCACAAGGTGCGCCTTATCCGATTCTGGTGTTCTCAGCAATGTTACCTTGGCAATTCTTTGCAAATTCACTTTCTGAGTGCAGTAATAGTTTGATTGGCAATGCCAATTTAATCTCAAAGGTATATTTTCCTCGCTTGATTGTACCCACAAGCGCAGTAGTAGTCAGCTTTGTAGATTTCCTGGTTTCGGGGATGATTTTACTAGGGCTGATGGCTTGGTATAACTTTGTCCCCAGTTGGCGAATTTTGACACTACCAGTGTTTATTGCTATTGCCTGCGCTGCTTCATTGGGGGCGGGGTTGTGGTTTGCTTCTTTAAATGTCAAATATCGTGACTTCCGTTATATTGTGCCGTTTATTGTGCAGTTCGGTCTCTATATCTCGCCTGTGGGATTTAGCAGTAGCGTTGTTCCAGCAAAATGGCAATTGCTATACTCTTTAAACCCAATAGTAGGAGTGATTGATGGCTTCCGATGGGCAATTTTGGGAGGCGATTCAAAGTTATCTTTGCCGGGTTTTTTACTATCTTTTACAGTAGTGTTTTTATTATTGTTCAGTGGTATTTGGTATTTTCGCAAGACAGAACGGACATTTGCAGATGTAATTTAAAGGGATGAGCTAAAGCTAAATTTAAAAAGGCGATTGCTCAAACTTTCTTGCATTAAAAATAGAATATAACAACACCATAGTGACAAAATAAAAAGCCAATGTCTGAAAGTTTTATTACAGTTGATAATCTAGGCAAAAAATACATTATTGGGCATCAGCAGCAAGAAGGCTACACTGTACTACGCGATGTAATTGCCAATGGTGCTAAAGGTTTACTTAAACCGTTCCTAAATAGAAAATCCCACATCCAAAATTCCCAAGAAGAGTTTTGGGCGTTAAAAGATGTTTCATTTGAGATTAAGCAGGGTGACAGAGTTGGGATTATTGGGCGAAATGGTGCAGGTAAATCTACGCTTTTGAAAATTCTTAGCCGGATTACTGAACCCACCAAAGGAAGCATCAAAATTAAGGGGAGGGTTGCTAGTTTGTTGGAGGTGGGTACGGGATTTCATCCAGAGTTAACAGGTAGAGAAAATATCTACCTTAATGGTGCAATTCTAGGGTTGAGCAAAGTAGATATTAAGCGTAAGTTTGATGAAATTGTAGCCTTTGCAGAGGTAGAAAAATTTTTAGATACGCCCGTTAAGCGGTATTCATCGGGGATGTACGTGCGGTTAGCGTTTGCAGTGGCGGCGCATTTAGAACCAGAAATTTTGATTGTAGATGAAGTATTAGCAGTTGGAGATGCTCTGTTTCAGAAAAAATGCCTGGGTAAAATGCAAAATGTTGCATCTGAAGGAAGGACAGTGATTTTCGTCAGTCATCAAATGGCTACGATTAGTAATTTGTGTTCTTCTTGCATAATTCTGCAAAGTGGTGAGTTAGCTTTTTATGGAAAAACTGAATCCGCTATTAGGCGATATTTAGACACTGGTAATCAACATCAGCAGGAAGTTAAAATTAATTTACAAGCCTTCCGCCCTTCTTGGGCGAAACCTTTAATTACTTCTGCACGAATTTTAGATTTGAATGGTCACGAACAGACAACTTTTCCTTTAGGAGCAGGGTTAATTATTGAAATGACCTTCAATACGTATGTTTTGACTAAACTCAAGGCTCCTGTAATGGGTGTTGTGATAAATCATGCAACCTTTGGAACGGTTGGGGGAGTCAACACTAGGATGACAGGATTTGAGACTGATGAGACAGCAGGTACTGCTGCAACAATGCAATGTATTCTAAAAGAAAGTTGCTTGCTACAAGGAAATTATTATGTAGATGTTTGGTTAGGCGATGGTTCTACTGATGTTGATACTTTAACAGGTTATTTAAGCTTTCGTATTGAGGAGACAGACGTTTATGGAACTGGTCGTACTCCGTTTGCTAATATGGGAGTTATTTTTCTTGATCCTGTTTGGAATATTTGCACTATTAATTATTAAAATAATCTAGAAAAAGTTGGAGATAATATATATGAGTAAATCCCATAATCTTAAAAATGATTTTTATAAAAAAGAATTTTATGATGCAATTAAATCCTATTCTCTTGAATCTGCTGAAGTAATTGTTCCTTTAATTTTAGATATCATACTTTGTAGAAGTATAGTTGATATTGGTTGTGGAGACGGTACTTGGTTAAAGGTATTCCATGACAATGGTGTAAAAGATATATTAGGTATTGATGGTAGCTATGTAGATGAAAACATTTTGGTAATTCCTAAATCTAATTTTATTTCTTGCGATTTAGAAAATCCTGGGAAATTAGAAAATAAGTTTGATATAGCTATATCTTTAGAAGTAGCAGAACATTTACCAATTCAATGTGCTAGCTTATTTATTGATTATTTAACATCTCTTAGTGATGTAATTGTATTTTCTGCGGCTATACCTGGTCAAGGTGGTGAGAACCATATTAATGAACAATGGCCAGAATACTGGTCGAAAGAATTTAGTAGCAAAGGTTATATAGTTTTTGATTACCTTAGAAAAAAAGTGTGGAATAACGAAAAAGTAGCTGCTTGGTACAGACAAAACCTATTATTGTTTATCAAGCAAAGTTACTATGAAAAACAACCATTCCTACAGGAAATACTCAAGCCATATGAAGTTACAGATTTTTCTTTACTATCTATTGTGCATCCAGAAATTTTCTCCATAAAAATTGATATGCTCAAATCAATGACCATTTCGTTAGATATAAATAATTATAAAAGACAAACATTTTTGAAAAAAATAAAAACTATTATGAGCTAGGGCAAAAAATTAAAATTTATGAACATATTATTAACTAGCCCTAGTAGTGATGAAAGTCAGACTTTGAAAAGTACTCATTCACAATTAACAATCGCTCTGATGCCTTGTGATGGGCTATTTGAAGACTTTTTTGATACAGTTGGGGTTTCTTTTGACATCTTTCGTACAGAGCTAACGGGCGGTTGGATGTTTAACTATATCGAAGCTCTGCAACTTGTAGGCGTTCAGGTAGTATTAATATTTATTTCATCTCACGTTTCTGAAACATGGCGTTTTCGCCATGAACCCACGGGTGCGACCGTATGTATATTACCAGATTCAATACTTCACCGTGCTTTTCGCTACAGTACTTATAGGATGGGAGTAGCAAAGAAAGGAGTAATTAAAAGTCTAGATTCTTACCTAGTTTTGCCGTTAGTATTACTTGCTAGTGAACTAAAGCAACAAGGTGTTGATGCTATATTATTTCAAGATTATGAAAACCCTAGCTTCGATGTTTGCGTTCTGTTTGGAAAATTAATGCAGATGCCTGTTTTTGCAAGTTTCCAAGGAGGTTGTAGTCAGCGTAGTCGTTTTGAACGTCCAATACGTCCATTTACATTAAGAGCAAGTACAGGATTGATCATCGGATCAAAAACAGAAATACAACGCGTAAGTGATCGCTATCAGTTACCATCCCAGAAGTTAATGCAAATCTTTAATCCAATGGATGTAACAACATGGCATCCTATGGATCGAAAGCAAGCACGAAAAATGTTAGGTATTTCAGATCATGCTCGTGTAGCTATCTCTCATGGTCGTATAGACATTATCCACAAAGGCTTAGATATTTTACTGGAGGCCTGGAAACAAATTTGTAGTGAGCTTCCGAATCAAGAATTATGTTTGCTTTTAGTAGGTTCAGGTAGTGATGTACAGGAATTAGATCAATGTATAGCCTCTATGCAAATAACAAATATTTTGTGGGTAAATGAATATATTCGCGATCGCACTCTGCTTTGGCAATATATCTCGGCGGCAGATGTTTATGTTCTCTCATCTCGATATGAGGGCTTTCCTGTGGCACCTATTGAGGCGATGACTTGCAAATTACCTGTAGTCGCAACTGATGTTAATGGCATACGGGATATTTTTAACGAAGGTGAAGCTTCAGGCGGAATAATAGTACCATGTGAAGATGCCACTGCTTTAGCTGCTGCATTAGGTCGGATTTTAGATGATACATCTCTTGGACATGAATTAGGAAAACGGGGTCGCCACAGAGCAGAACAAGCTTTTTCATTTGAAGCGATCGGCAAGCAAATGCGTAATTTTATTTTTAAAAACGAAGCTGACAAATAATCAAATACTTTCTGTTTCTCTGGTAAGCCCCGACAATCTTTCAAGCAGAATTCAGAGATGGGTGTTGTGTTCTGTGATAGCTTTTACCTCATTTGAAAAAAAATTTCATGAAAATTCTGATGTCTATATCCAAAAATAATAGTGCATTAAAATACATAAAACAGTTAAATAGACTACGTGCTATTGCTGAATTTGCAGTGTTTTATACCCACGTTATGCCTAAAAACTAGTCATGAGTAAGCAACACCAGTATAGAGCTAGTATTTCATCGGTGCCAAAAAATACTCTACAACCTTTGTGGTCAGTTATGATTCCCACATATAACTGTGCAAATTATCTGCGTGAAACCCTGAGTAGTGTATTAGCGCAAGATCCAGGGGCAGATGTCATGCAGATAGAGGTAGTTGATGATCACTCTACTAAAGATGATCCTGAAGCTGTTGTTAGAGAACTAGCAGGCAATCGGGTTAGTTTTTATCGACAGCCTCAAAATGTAGGTCATACAAAAAATTTTAATACTTGTTTGCAGCGATCACGTGGAAAATTGATCCATATACTACACGGCGATGATTGCGTGCGACAATGGTTCTACGTCAAAATGCAGCAGGCATTTAATGACAAACCAGAAGTAGGTGCTGCCTTCTGTCGTCATATTTTTATAAATGAACAGAGTCATTGGCAATTTATCTCTGAATTATTGCAGCCTAAAAGTGGACTATTGAATAATTGGTTAGAGGATATTATTGTCAAACAATACATCCAAACACCTTCAATTGTAGTACGACGTGAAGTATACGAAAGTTTAGGAGGATTTGATTCTCGTTTCAAGTTTTATTATGAAGATTGGGAAATGTGGGTAAGAATAGCTACTCAATATGCAGTGTGGTATGAAGTTGAACCACTAGCAGCATATCGATTACGTTCAGCTTCCAATAGTGGACACAGTATACGTACTGGTGAAAATATGCAAGATGTACGTAAAGGAATTGAGATTGTTCAATCTTACCTTCCTAATTATCTATCTCATGCTATTGTAAACAAGCTATTAAATCAAAATAGAGAGCATTCTGCACTTTGCGCTCTGAATACTGCACAACAAATGCTTTCTATTGGTGACGTAGAAACTGTCACTAATCAAATTCAAGAAGCGCTTAAATGTAGCCACTCTTTCACAATCATAAAGCTTGCTGTTAAACTTTTTCTGAAAAAGACAGTACGTCAAATTTTAAAGCCAGTTAACACGCTCATTGAGAGCTAAACTTCCTTTATATCTAGCCAGAAGAAAAATTTTATTTTGGATTTTGATGATTAAAATAAAAAACAATCATTGCCAATGCTAAATAGTTTATTGCTAAATGTTTGTCATAATACACGTACTCGTTGAATAAAGTGAATTTTCTAATTAACTACACATATAAAAAAATAATATCTAAAAATTTAAACTTTTTAGATTAAAGACTAAAAGCTGAGATTAATTAACAACTAAATTATGTCACTATCAACTCCTGTAGGCTTCCTCATATTTAACCGACCCGATTTAACCGAACAAGTATTTGCAGCTATTGCCCAAGCTAAACCTCAGAAGCTATTTGTCATAGCTGATGGGCCACGCTTTCCTGAAGAAGAAGAAAAGTGTCAGCAGGCTAGGTCAATTATTAATAAAATAGATTGGAAATGCGATCTTATAACTGATTTTTCTGATGTAAACTTAGGATGTGGTCGTCGGGAAGCTACTGGATTTGATTGGGTTTTTTCTCAAGTGGAAGAAGCAATATTTTTAGAGGACGATACATTACCAGTACCATCTTTTTTTAGTTTTTGTGAAGCAATGCTGGAGCGTTATCGACATGATGAAAGAATAATGCATATTAATGGTGATAATTCTGTTAATCAGGATAGAACCGAATATAGCTACTACTTTTCAAAATATATGCATGGGTGGGGCTGGGCTTCTTGGCGAAGAGCATGGCAACATTATGATTACAGAATGAAAACTTGGCCCGAGTTTAAAAAACAAGGCTTAGTTAAACTCATTTTTGAAAATTTATATGAGCAAAAATATTGGACAAGCATATTCGATCAAATGTATGATGACCCACAAATAATAGATACATGGGATTATCAATGGACGTATGCTTGTTGGTCGCAAGGGGGATTAGTCATTGAACCAAACAAAAACTTGATTTCTAATCTTGGCTTTAATCGTTTAGATGCTGCCCATACAGTAAATGACGATCCACGATCTAAATTACCAATAAATGATATCTGGGAAATCAAGCATCCTCCATTTATAGTCAGACATAAAGAGGCAGATATGCACAGCTTTGACCAAATTTTTGGAGGTCAAGAAATGCGAGAGCAGGATAAACCGTTTGTAAAAATCCGTCGGCGCTTGTCTTCAATTAAAAGAAAGCTAACTTTCCAGGCTTGAACTCTACTACAAAAATAATCAATAGGAACTAAGTAACAATAATCATGAATGTTCTACAGATCAATTATTCAGATATTGAAGGTGGAGCAGCTATAGCAGGTTATCGCCTACATGAAGGTTTGCTAGCTAAAGGTATAAATTCCCGATTGTTGGTGGGAGTTGTTAAAACAGATAGCGATCGCGTAGCGGCTATTTCTCGTGGATACCGTCTTGAAAATCAACTGTATCGCTTCACCGTGCGTTTAGGATTTAACTATATTAACCTGTTTAGTAGCTTTGATATTCCCAAGCATCACTTCTATAAAGAGGCGGATATCCTTAACTTTCACAACCTTCATAATAATTACTTTAACTACTTAGCAATTCCCTCATTAATGAAAAGTAAACCTGCTGTATTTACGCTTCATGATATGTGGAGCTTTACTGGTCATTGTAGTTATAGTTATGACTGTGAACGCTGGAAAATTGGTTGTGGTAAATGTCCTTATCTGGATACCTATCCAACTATCAACAGGGATAGTACTAGTCTGGAGTGGAAACTAAAAAACTGGGTTTATAGCCGCTCTCATCTGGCTATCGTCACTCCTAGCAAGTGGCTAACAGAACAAGCCAAACAGAGTATGCTTAATCGCTTTCCAATTCAGCATATTCCTTATGGAATTGATACAGAAGCTTATCAACCTCTTGATAGCGAGCAGTGTCGTTCCTTACTAGGTATTCCAATTAACAAAAGAGTTCTCTTATTTGGGGCGCAAAGTTTGCAAGACTCTCGTAAGGGTAGCGATCTGTTGCTGAAAGCGTTACACCATCTACCTGAGTATCTCAAAGCTGAGACAGTACTGCTGACATTAGGAGAAGGTGGCGAAACAATCACAAAAACCTTGGGAATACAAACTCTAAACTTAGGTTATATTAGCAGCGATCGCTTAAAATCTATTGCCTTTTCTGCTGCGGATTTATTTGTTTTTCCTACTCGTACTGATAACCTACCTTTAGTTTTACAAGAGAGCATGGCTTGTGGTACACCAATGGTTTCTTTTAAAATTGGTGGTGTTCCTGACTTGGTAAGACCTGGTATTACAGGTTATTTGGCTGAACCTGAAGATGCGTTAGATTTTTGCAGTGGTATTGTCAAATTATTAGAGGATAAAGAATTACGCGATCGCATGAGTGAAAATTGTCGAACGATTGTCCTCAAGGAATATTCCTTGGAACTGCAAGCACAACGATACATTGAATTATACCAACAGGTTTTGTCACAGAAATGTTGGAATTAGGGCGATGCTTTCGATGGGCTACGCCTACGCTCCTCAAGTGAATATTTGCGATCGCATTAGTCAGAACTGACGAGCCATCAAAGAGAACTGCAAGCACTTTATCCGTATAGCTTTCACATCAAAATGCCTTCCGATGAATATTAATACTACTTTGACATTAAAAGATTTACCCTCACCACCGGAAAGCAAAACAGGCTGGCCTTGGACAGAACAGACAGAACCATTGTCAAAGATAATGCTAAACGGTTGTGAATGGCCACGTATTAGTATTGTGACACCTAGTTATAACCAAGGGCAATTTATTGAGGAAACAATACGTTCAGTTCTTCTGCAAGGATATCCCAATCTAGAATACATTATTATCGATGGAGGCAGTGTAGATAACACAATTGATATAATTCGTAAATATGAACAGTGGATTTCCTATTGGGTTAGTGAGCCAGATCGGGGGCAAACAGATGCTATTCAAAAGGGTTTTGAGCGTTGTACTGGTGTGATTTGGAACTGGCTTAATTCAGATGATTTGTTAGAGGTGAATGCCTTACAGGCAATTGCTAAAGCAAATTTACAAGAACCCTTATCAACAGTTTATAGTGGAAAGTTAAATATATTTGATAATTCAAATCCATCGCTTACATATTTGCATATCGAACGGTTTCAAAAAATATCTGATTTAATTTGTGTCTGGGAAAAATGGGGAAACCCGCAACCAGTTACATATATGTCATGTTCTGCCTGCCATCTAGTTGGCGGACTTGATGTTTCATTAAAGTATACGATGGACTATGAGTTGTATTTAAGATTAGCTCTATTGCCAAATTTTAAAGTCAAGCTTATAGATAATACGCTAGCTAAATTTAGATTGCATTCAGACTCTAAAACAGTTAGTCAGCAGATTGCTTTCAAGTCTGAAATTGCTCAAGTTTTTGATAAATTTGCTAATCAGCATCCAGCAATTATGCCTAAAGGCTGGCGTTCGTCTAGAAGCAGATTTCAATTTCATCTAGTTCTAGATCAACTAAGTAGTCACTACAGTCATAAGATTCCTTTAACCGAATTTATACAACAGTCTTTTTCTTTATTACCACACATTTGGAACTATCGGTTTTTTTGGGCTTATCTGTTTTCTTACTTAAAATCTCTGCAAATTTTACCTAAAGCCTCTTGAACTTAGAGAATTTCTGCATTCCTTGTACTGTCATATAAACACCATTATGAATCCTGTAAAGAATTTTTTCTACTATCGGCCTTTTGCGGACTTGGCACTTTGCCACTTTCTAAAAAAGAGGCTGACTTTACCTAATATTTTGCTTTCAGAACTATTTGACAACTTTGAGTCTCAACCTGTCACGTTCCATCAATTTCCTCGTGGAGCTTGGTCTACTCCTTTAGCAGATGTCGCCTCTTTACTAAAGGTAATAGTTTGCAGTCAACCTAAAAGACTAATGGAAGTAGGTAGTTTTAGAGGCTATACAGCTCTATATTTAGCCCAACATATTGCCTCAGATGCCAAAATTATTACTGTAGACCAATATCCAGATCATGGTGAAGCTTACAGAAATACACCTTACTCCTTCATGATTGAAAGAAGAGTTGGCAAAACTAACGAGGAAATTTTTCAGCAAGATTTACCTGGGTCTTATGATTTCATCTTTCTCGATGCAGATCACTCCTATGCAAGCGTAAAGCATGATACTGAACTACTTTTGCCATTGCTTTCACCTAACGGCTTTTTCCTATGGCATGATTATGCCAACTGGGGTTACTTTGATGGTAAAAATGGTGTCCCAGAGTATTTGAAAGAACTCTCTGAGCGCTTACCCATTGCTCACATTATTGGTTCAGATTTAGCTATTTACTCCCCCGCCTGGGCTGGAGAACAAAAACAGCTTTATTTGAAAGCGACTCAACCAAAGGTTAATCCTAATCAGGTAGATGTTTGGGAAACAACCTCGTTACGAGGATAGAAAACTGATGATTTTCCTTTACTCCGATGTATTGTATCGTGCTGGTGGAATAGAAACTTATTTGCACGCTTTGGCAACTCATCTACACCAAGAAAAAATTCCCTTTCGTGTGGTAGTAGCTGAGTTAGAATCTTGCCCCTTAGTCGATGAGTTAGTCAATAAAGGTATCAATATTTACCGTCAACCTAGAGTATGGGGCGATCGCTGGTTAGTGAGACAACGCCTGATGTTGGCTTGGCTCAGTACTCAGTTAAAGCCTGGAGACTGGGTATTTTGTGTACGCCAACCTATGCCAGAATTATATTTAACTATAGTACGTCTGGTTCATCAGTGCGGTGCGAGAATTGCTGCTAGTTGGATGTTTGCTCCAGAGTTTATCCCTCCACTTCCACCCTACGGACAAAAATTCTGTCAGGCTGTAGCTGAAACAGATGCTGTTATTTCTGTATCCAGATGTACTGTTGATCAATTTAAACAGGTATATGGTTACACAGGTAAAGTTCATGTCGTGCCATATCACAATTTATTACTGTTTCCACAAATAGTTCCTTTATCGTCAAGTCCACCTTGGAAAATAGGATTTTTGGGAAGATTAGAAATAAAACAAAAGAATCTTGATACTCTACTAAAGGCGATCGCAACGTTAGTTAAAAATGGAAAGCTAGTAGAACTACACCTCTACGGACGCGGGCCGGATCAGCCGAAACTGGAAGCATTAGCACTGGAACTGGGTATTAAGCAGCAAGTTATTTTTCACGGTGCTTATGATCATCGCCAAGACTTGCCTGATATCATGGCAAATTGCCATTTATTTGTGTATCCTTCCAGGTTTGAAGGTGGCCCCTGCTTTACACTATTAGAATTGATGCAAGCCGGACGCTTTTGTGTAGCAGCAAGAGTAGGGGGAATTCCTGACTTATATGAGGGATATCCAGAAGTTGGTTCACTGGTTTCACCTGATAATCCAGAAGAATTGAATCAAGCACTTGCCATTGCTCTAGAGAAAATAGCAAATAGTTCTATAGATGGTGAAAAAATTCGTGCTAGATACTTTTCTGGCTTTGATATGCAATCTGCTCATCAAACTTGGACTTCTGTAATTGATTGAAAACTTTTAGCAGGAATATTCTTATTAACTAACCTAATATAAATGAAAACAGCATTTTTTGTAGATATTCTACATTGTGTTCAGAAGTCCCCAGAAAATAAAGTATGCAAAGGTACTTTAAAGCTGAGTGACGATAAATTAACTTGTGATATTTGTAATTATCAGTATCGACGAGTACAAGGTATTCCAATCCTCAAATCTGAATCTCTTGAATCTTCTGATACTTGGTTTGAGCAAATGTATGCTAACCGCAGTCGTACTTTAGAACTTGCCAGTAACTATCTTCAACATGAAAGAGAATTCATGGTGCAGTTTGTGCGACAGTTTAATATCCAAGGGCCATGCCTAGAAATTGGATGTGGGGTCGGTCTATTCGCTGATATTTCCCCCAAATTTATTGGTCTAGAATATTCTTTAGAGTCACTTTTCGCCGACGGGTTCGAGTCCTTTAATCGGATATGTGCAGATGCCAGACTAATTCCAATGGCTGATTCTTCTGTTGAATGTATTTTTAGTTTTAATACTCTTGAACACGTTCCAAATGTTGATTTAGCTTTTTCAGAAATGGAACGAATATTAAAATCTGGTGGCTTACTAGTTTTGAAACCAGCCTGGCACTGTACTAGCTATAATACTGAGTTGATTCCTGTTCTACCTTATAGCGATCTCAATTTCCGACAAAAATTGGTCAAATTTCTCCTGTCTGTATTAACCTCAAAACTATATAAGTTTTTCACCAAAATACCTTGGCGTTTATGGCGACGAGTTAATTGTTCTAGAAATAATCCTTTGAGTTGGAAAAAACTCATTCCCTATCATGGAGAGCTATGGAGTGGTGGAGATTCTGATGCAGTAGCTAGTATTGACTCGCATGAAGCTATTCTTTTCTATCAAAGCCGAGGTTATGAATGTATATCTCATTCAACAGTATGGAAGCAGATTACAGCAGGACATGACATAGTGATACTTCGTAAATAATACTTCGTAAATAATACTTCCTAAAACCTGATATGAAAATATGCTGGCTTATTCCTGATAACCGCGGTGGTGGAGTGGCTTCAGTAGCTATATCGTGCTGCGAGCAAGCTGCAAAAGCTGGTTACGAAACCACATTACTACTTGTACTTCAACCTACAGCGAGGCTGTTAGCCAATAATTTTCCTTTCCGTGTTGCTTCGTTGGGGCTAGAAGGGGCAGCAGAAGAAACTCCTGTAGAGTTAATTAAGTGGTTATCTAATCACCCTCAAGATGTGCTGTTTTTGAACGCCTGTGAACAGTCAGATGCTGTAATTCCTTATCTACCTTCTACAGTCAAGTGTGTCTATGTTGTTCATGATACCGCTTCTCGATACTGGAAAGTATCAGTTAAAGAAGAAGATAATTTGGATGCAATTGTTGCTGTTTCCGAAACTGTAGCTCGTCAATTTAGACACTATCTAAAAAATTCCAAAAAACTTTCTGTTATTTTAAACGGCTGTATATTTCCTGAACTTCAACAACCTACATTCCGAAAAGATGACATTATCTTTTTAGGAGGTGATAAGCCTGTAAAAGGTGCATTTGATGGAATTAAGTTGTGGAAAAAACTTTCAAATCATGGATTTATAGGTAAATTACACTGGTTTGGTTACATATCTCCTAGTTTTAAAACCAAGATTAAGCAACTACCTAATTCTGAACAAATTTGTATTTATGGTCAGGTTCAACGTGATGTAATTTTTAGGATAGCGGCATCTTCCAAAGTTTTATTGATGGTCAGTCGTGTTGAACCATTTGGTATGGCAACAATTGAAGCAATGAGCATGGGGTGTATTCCGGTTGCTTGGGATATTGAGACAGGTACCAAGGAGATAGTTTCAGCTAATAGAACCGCTCTTTTTGCACCATTAGGAAATATCGAGATTCTGGCAAAGCAAGTTCTTCGAGCCTGTGAAGAGTATGAGGCTTTCGCAAATAATGTGATTGAGCAAGCAAGATCAAATTTTGATGCAACCGTCATGTGGAAGCATTACGAGTCTCTTATACAACACATCTCTTCACTTCCAGCCATTAGCAGGAGTAATGAGGGTCAGCAACCCACTAATTATCAATCTCCAGTTCGTCGTTTTCAACTCCTCCCAAGCCCTCTACGTTCAATAATCAGAGATGTTGTGGGGCGATCGCCTCAGCTTGGTTATTTTTTTCGTGACTTTCGGGGCTTTTAATTGCTTAATTTACAGCATGACTAATCTTAGCTTTCTATTCCTTGTTGCCAATACTCCTTGGGTATATGCCTTAGCAGAATCCCTTGCTAGAGATTTTCCAACCCATACCATTCGTTCCTATGATTGGCTCAATTACCGTCGTCTAAAACCAAAATGGCCAAGTTCAAATACACCTCTCTATTTACAGCGAACAATGCAATTACTTCCTCCAGGCTATGCTGGCAGTTTGGGGACTGTATTCCGGCCCTACCTGAACGCGAAAGTCAAACACTGGTGTCGTAGTTTAGAGAAAGAATCTGGAACCACACCCTGGGTCATTGTACCGTACCCATTTTCAGCACCGTGGGTACGCCAAATTTCATCAGAAAGGTTAATTTATTACAACCTTGACGAATATATCTATTATCAACCCTCGCGTAAAGAGCAAATTTTGCACCAAGAAGCGGAATTAGTTAACAGAGCAAAAATTATCCTCTGTATTGCTCAATTCCAAGTCGAAGCTTTACGACAACGATATCCTCATCGGGCCGAATCCATTCATCACTTTCCTTTAGGAGTAGTGGAATCTTACTTAAACCCTGAGCCAGATAAATTACCTGAACCAATGACAGTTGGTTATATAGGCAATTTGATTGAACGGGTAGATTGGCAGCTAGTGCTACAGGTGGCTAAAACTTGCCCAGAAGTTACATTTATTTTTATCGGCGGTTTAGATGGATTTGCTGGGGATGTGAATGAAAAGGGTTGGAGGGCAAATCGTCAAGCCGTACTATCACTACCCAATGTTCGTCATATTAATGAAATCCCTCAAGAACAAGTTGCTCAGTATTACTGGTCATTTGCAATAAACTGGATGCCTTATGATATTACCCATCCCTTTAATCAGGCGGCTTGTCCGACAAAAGTGATGGATGGTATTGCCAGTGGTCGTCCTATGCTCAGTACAGACATTCCAGAGTGCAAGCTTTATCCAGAGTGGATTAATGTGTTTCATTCACCAGAAGAGGCAATTACTATAATTAGGCAACAACTAAGTTTGATCGCAACTCAAGACGCATATTATAAAAGCACTCAACAATTAAAATTTGCAGTTAAGCAAACCTGGCAAGCACGAGCTACAACCTTAGTAAAATGCTTGGCACAATATGAATCCTAATCTCAAAACTGATGTTCCTCAGACATCCCGCTTTTGGACTCTTGATATTATTAAAGGAATATCAGTTTTAGCTGTTATTATTTTCCACGTACTGCCAGATGTTAAGTCTGAGAGCAATTTGACTGATTCATCAATCCTCTGGATTAACTGGCTCAGATATGGAGGAACATTAGGCGTAAGTATATTTTTTGTTTTGAGTGGTTTTGGCATTCATTATTCCCAAGCAAAACAACAAATTGGCGACCCAAAGTTTCAACCTATATGGAATAAGTTTCTTATCCGTCGAGTGCGACGACTCTATCCCGCCTACTTAGGAGCAATTCTTCTTTCTATAATTATTAACAGTATTTGGGGTTTAATTCGTCAACAGAACATATTTGCCTATTTACCTCAAATTTGGGATCTCATTGCTCACTTATTATTTCTCCACACCCTCAACCCGAAAACATTTTTTGGCGTTATTCCTGCGTTATGGTTTGTGGGAACATTAGTACAACTATATCTGCTCTACCCTATTTTTTATAAGTTAGCTAAAGTTTGGGGTATCAGTCGAGCCTTATTAGCCGTAATCTTATTCACATTAATTAGTCGTCTAATCAGTCAATATCTTAGTTTTGAGCCAATAGGCTACGAATTAGGATCTGTATTGTGGTTCAATTCTCCTCAACGCTGGTTTGAGTGGTGTATGGGAGCCTGGGTTGCTCAACAAGTAGTTCAAAAAACTCACTTCCCGCTTAATTCTATCTCACTATATTGTTTGCTTATCTTGATTTGGTTACGATTAGGTTCCTCAGTCAATTTAGTTTACGAGCCTGTTTTAGGCTGCTTAATTGGTTTGATGATATGGAGCTTAGTTATTAAAGAAACATATATCAGTTACAGCAAACGCTGGTATCCTATATTAGTTTTAGGAAGAGTCAGCTATCCCGTTTACTTATTGCATCAGATTTTTATTCCTTACATTAGCTCGGTCTTATCTCATTCAAGATTTAATACATTTAGCACATTTTTATTACTATTGTTATTAGTGGTAATAGTTACTTTGCCAATATCATTATTATTTCACCATTTTTTAGAAATTTCACCCGCTAAGACAAAGCCTAAATATGACTTAATAAAGTGATATTCAACGTCATTATTATGCCCAAACTACTGTTTTATTAGGATAAATACATATTAACAAAGAGCAAAAACATATTTTATCTTTATACTTATTAGTAAGTTACAATACTTCATACCACTTCTGGTTATATTTGTTAAATTTCAGCCTTACTTTCTCACCTTTTGCACTGATAAATCTATCGCTTTGGCATTCAATAGTAGCAGAGTTTTGAGGTAGTTTGACTTTCCTCTTGATAGTTCCACCTATCACTAATACTTCTTGTCCGTCAACATAACGACTAATATTCATGCTCATTGTTGTAATTGTAGTGCTAGTCATATTATGTAACACTACTTCTTCACATTTGGGAGTAACCATATACGGTGTTTCTTGTTCCCACGATAAAACACAAGATCCTTGAGTATCACGTCTTTCTACGTTAATGTATTGATTATTTCTGAATAAAGGACGCTCATTAGTAAGATCACCCAACTGCTCAGGTGTACGACAATTTTCAAAAAAATTGTTTTCTATTACTATATTTTTCAAATTATCATAATATAATATACAACTAACTTTTGTAACATTAGTTGCTGCCTTATGGAAATTGTCTTTGATTACTACGTTAGATAATTCACCAAAAATGTGAGCCATACTTACTGGCTGTGTTTGTCCATATATTTCATTTTGATTAAATTGAATATTTCTATTGACGCCACTAGTGAATAAAACATTGTTAACATCAAAAAATTTGTTTTTTGTGATTACGAAGTCACTTGCGCCCCCAAAAGGACAAATACCAGAGGGAGAGTTATAAAAACTACAGTTAGTAATTGTTATTTTCCGACCAGGGTAAAAGTTACCTTGAGCTACAACTAAACCAGATGCGATAGAATCTTGGAATTTACATTGCTCAAAATAATAATATTTGTTGGGTGACACGGGTGCATTTTCGACCCAAGCATTTGCAGTTTGAGAAAATTCACACTTAGTGACAGTTAGATTTGCATCAAGACTGAGCATTGAGCCATTAGAATTTGCTATTTTTGTATTTGATATAGTAACTTTTCCAATTCCTGAACCTCCTCCATAAATTACTTCTCCCCTGAAATCATGTACGTAAACAGAATCAATAGTAATATTATCCAAATATTTATCAAAATCTAAGACTATACCCTTGTGGGAAATATCCCACCCATCCCCAGTTTTTGGGTTAGCTGGCCATCCGCGATCGCCAGTAAATCCAGTCAGACCACCGTGTAGTTCGAGATTTTTAATTGTAACATTTTTCCGAGGCTGACTAGAATTATTGGTTCCCTGAACCATAATTCCATGCCCTCTCACAACTTGCCCTTTAATAACAGACCAAGAACCTCTACTTTCAATAATAGTTTTGCCAATCCCATCACCAGCTAGGGTAATATTGTCATAATTTATGACAATTGAAGATGGATAATTAACTGTTAAATTTGCTGGTGCTATTTGGTAATAGCCCTTCGGAATATAGATAGTTCCTCCACCTTGCCGACCAACCGTATCAATGGCTTTTTGAATTATTTTTGTGTTAGCTGCAATGATGTAATCTTGTTGATTATTACCACTTACAAGTTTTCCAAATGAATAAACATTCACAAAGCGATTTGGTAGTGTCTGGCTAAGTAAAATCTTATTATTTCTTTTGCTTTCTTGCCCTACTCCTGATGATGTATTGGTAAGTAGTGCATTTAGTGTACTTACTACTGACCCAAAACTTGCATAAATTAAAAAAGTACGACGATCCATTCTTTAATTTCCTAATAATTTAAAAAAAATAAGTTTTATATTTTCATATTTATAAAGGATGTTTTTAGTGAATAATAAGTTAATATTATTATATTACCATATAACCAAATTTGAAAAATATCTTTCCCAAATCAGAATTGTCTGAAAAACCATGCATGTAGTTTTATTATTAGAACAAAAAGCTTACTTGCAGGCAAATTGCTGTCTGTTTTTAGATAGATTTAGTAAACAAATAACAGTCAATCAGTCAATACACCCAAAAAATGGCAAGTTTAGCCTTATACTTTTACAAAAACATCCTACTAAACTCACTAATTGTTCATCATAATACTGCCTTTAATTTTCTTCTAAGAGAATTTTCTGCACTCTAGGTTGAAGATAAAGGGCTAACCATAAAGGATGGGACTCATAAAAAAATATATAAATAATATGATTCAAAAATTTTCGTCTTGGATTTGCTGTCAACTGGGAGCGCGTGAGCATTATTCTATTCCCCGATCGCTAAACAAGGCTGGACAATTAACTCACTTGATTACAGACGCATGGGTTCCACCCGATTCTATGCTCAATGGACTACCAAAACCTTTGTTAGCTAATTTGCGAGAACGGTTTCATACAGATTTAGCCCCAGCCTCTGTTTACGCCTTTACTAGTTCGTTGATTGGCTTTGAAATAGCTCAAAGAATTCAAAAAAAGACTGGATGGGAACAGATAATTGCCCGCAATGACTGGTTCCAAAAAAATGCAATTCGATTACTATATAAGCTTGACACTCAACTGTTTACTCTCAATTATCGCCCGACATTTTTTGCCTACAGCTATGCCGCTTTAAAACTGTTCCACTACGCCAAGGCTAAAGGCTGGCGTACTATTCTTGGTCAAATTGATCCAGGGCCATTCGAGGAAAAGTTGGTTATGGAAGAACACGCTAGACATCCGACTTATCAATCTAATTGGCAACCTGCACCATCTCACTACTGGACTAAATGGCATCAAGAATGCTCATTGGCTGACAGAATCATAGTTAACTCACTCTGGTCAAGTGAAGCTTTACAACAAGTCGGCATCCCTGAGCATAAAATTGACATTATTCCCCTTGCCTATCAACCACCTCAACAAGCGTATGATTTTGTGCGAACTTACCCTTCTGTTTTCTCAGATGAACGTCCCCTGCGGGTGTTGTTTCTAGGACAAGTGATTTTGCGAAAAGGTCTTGCTGCACTACTAGAAGCTGCTGAACTCCTGAATGACCAGCCGATAGAATTCTGGATGGTTGGTTCTAAAGGCATTTCTATACCCCAGCCATCTCACGGTAAACTACAGTGGATTGGTTCAGTTTCTAGAAGTGCTACAGTTATGTACTATCAGCAGGCAGATGTTTTACTGTTTCCGACCCTTTCTGATGGTTTTGGACTGACTCAATTAGAAGCCCAAGCTTGGAAAATGCCAATTATTACTTCTAAATTTTGTGGTGAGGTGGTAAAAGATCAAGTTAATGGATTGATTTTGCCCCAAGTGAGTGGACAAGCGATCGCTCAAGCGTTGAAGTTTTGCTTGAATAATCCTTGGCAATTAGAAGCCTTCGCCAAAAATACCGATACTTCAAGTTTTAACCTGTCGCAATTGCAGCAATCTCTCCAAGCTCTGCCTTATGCTGTTATTTGAATTTCCCGAACTAGCCTCCACCCAAATTGGACTAATCATTTTTAGTGGGATTTGGATGCTATGGCGAAATGATGAAGTACCGTTATTTATCAGCAGTTTCTTATTTTACATTAGCGGCTATCGGTATTGGGCAGTCACTAGCGGCTTTGGCAAGTGGGTAACTCTTGGTAATTTAGGTGGCTTTAATTCAATCACAACAGAAGCAGCTCTAGTTGCCTTAAATTACATGGTCTTTGGGGAAATTTGCCTAATTGCAACTTATATGTTGTGCCAAAGGCAATCTCTGCCAGTTATTAAACCTGTTAGCGATCGCTCCTTTTTAATGTGGCTATCTCCTAAAGTCATTGCGTTCGGCTTGCTTTGCTTACCTCTAGTTTTGTATGCTCGTTTTCGGGTAGGCGCAGAAGTAGCAGCAGGAAAGTCCTTAGCTTTTGAGGTTAGTGGCTACTTATATTTATTTCCAATGGTTTTAGTAGGAATTGCTACCTTAATTCTTTGTGTATGGAAGTTTGGCGGTTTTTCGTCAATTCGCACTAAGATTATGGCTTTTTCTATTCTAGTAAGTGTGTCTTATTACACCTTTGGCCCTAACACCCGCTTTCAATTTTTGGGATGGATGCTCGCTAGTGCGATCGTTTTGTCATCTTCCTATCGACCAAAAACCCGTATAATTATTTTCACTATTGTTGCTGTCTTAGCTATTAGCATGTTTGCTGTGGCTGGTGCAATGCGAAGCACAACTTTAGCAGAGAATGCAGTTAATGAGGCAGCCTTTGAGCGGGCATTTAGTGCTGAAGATGCCAATATGCTTGATGGTTTTGTCATGATACAGCAGGTCTATCCCGAACGTTTAGATTATTCTTGGGGTATGGAGCATTTAGAAATTTTAATGCGTCCTATTCCTAGAGCTTTGTGGCCAGAAAAACCCGTAGGCGGTTATGCGAATAAACTTAATATCACTATTAATAAAGGCAAAGCAACCCTCGGCATTTCACCATCATTAATAGGTTCCTTTTATGCCGAAGGTGGGATTATAGGAATTATCTTTTTCTCAATTGTTTATGGCAAAGTGTTTGCTTCTATAGTCCTTTATAGTAAAAGGATTCACCCCTTCGCTAGCATCCTGGTTCGAGCGATTTTATGTGCCTGTTTAATACCCCTTTTACGTGGGGGAGACTTACCAGGAATTTATGCTTGGTTTGGCATGGCTTTTTGGCCATGTTTTTTGCTTCTCTGGACAAAACGGAAATATTTTAGACAGAGGTATCTGTCAACACGTCGCTTTCAATTGAACAACTCAGTCTAAAAATTATAAATACTAATAGTTATGCATATAGTTGTCATTTTCTACAATATTGGAGGTTATCACGCTGCACGACTACGTGCTGCCTACGCAGCCTGCAAGCAAAAAGGCTGGACTTTTAGTGCAATTCAAGTTACAGACACGACTAAAGAACATCCTTGGGGTGATGTAGAGCAAGAAATTACATTTCCTTTAAAAACTTTGTTGCCAATAGCTACAACGTCTCCCTCAACTCTTCGCAATCAAGAATCTACTGTCCCAGCATCCTTATTACCTCCTTGTTTAGACACTTTACAACCGGATATCCTTGCTATCCCTGGATGGGGATTTCCGATATCTCGTGCTGCACTAGCCTGGTGTCGAAAACATAATGTTCCTACAATTTTGATGAGTGAGAGTAAATGGGATGATGAAAAGCGCCAATGGTGGAAGGAGCAATTGAAATCTTGGCTTTACGTCAAAAAATATAATGCTGCCCTTGTGGGTGGTAAACTACACCGTGATTATCTAATTAAGTTAGGCTTTCCCCATGAGCGGATTTTTCTAGGTTACGATGCAGTTGAGAATGACTATTTCAGCCAACGCGCAGAGATAGCAAGACTCGATCCTGTGAAAGCTAGGCACAGACAGGCAAAAATTCCAGCCAAACCTTATTTTATTGTTGTTACCCGTTTAATCAAACGCAAAAACGTATTTCGGCTTGTAGAAGCTTTTGCTGCTTATCGCCAACAAATTGGAGATGGACAAGCTTGGGATCTTGTAATTTGTGGTAGTGGAGAAGAAGAATCTTCTATCCGCAATCTTATTGTTGAACAAAAATTACTAGATTGCGTTCATTTGCCTGGTTTTATTACTTACCAAGCAATTGGAGATTGGTATGGCTTGGCTAATGCTTTCGTGCATCCGGCGTTGCAAGAGCAATGGGGGTTAGTGTTAAACGAAGCTTGTGCTGCTGGGTTGCCAGTTTTATGTAGCCGGACTGTGGGAGCTGCGTATGAACTTATTGATAATGGTAAAAATGGTCTGTTATTCGATCCACAAAGTAGGGAGGATATAACTCGTACCTTGTTAACTATCCATAAAATGGATTTAGATTCCAGAAATAAAATGGGACAATTCAGCAAAGATATTGTAGCTAATTATGCTCCTCAAAGCTTTGCTAATGGTCTTTTAAAAGCTGTAGATACAGCAATAATATCCAGATAAAATACTAACTTAAAGGCATCTATTGATTCAGCTATGAAAATTTTATTTATTGCTCCTTATATTGGAGCAATTTATGGTGGAACATCCAAAATGGTCACAGACCTGCTAGAAGGAATTGGTCGCCTGGGTGTTACTGTTGATCTGGTCACTACAAACGCCAATGGTTCCAATACTTTAGACGTACCACTGAATGAATGGATTACTAGAAAATACTATCGAGTGCAGCATTTTGATTGCTGGTATCGAGATGATTTTATCATTAGTGCATCTTTAATTAAATGGTTAGTTAGTAATATAAACAACTACGATATCGTCCATAGTCAAACAGTTTTTTCTCCAATGATTTCAGTTACTCATTTGATATGCAAATATTTCCATATTCCATATATTGTAACTCCGCATGGGATGCTAGAGCCTTGGGCATTATCCTACAAAATATGGAAAAAACGAATTTATTATAAATTATTTGAAAATCCTTCAATCAAAAATTCTAGCGCCATCCAAGCTATGTCTAGTTTGGAACTAAAAAATATCAATTCTCTCCAATTGCAGAATACTATCTTTATTCCTAATGGAATTCACTGCAAAGAATTTGAAACACTCCCAACCCCAGAGATTTTTTATCAGCAGTTTCCAAAAACTAGAGGTAAAACTCTAATTTTGTTTCTTGGTCGGATTGACCCTAAAAAAGGTCTAGATTTATTAGCTCCTGCTTTTGCCAAAGTCCATAATCAGTTTCCTGACACACATCTAGTTGTAGCAGGCCCAGATAATATCGGATTTATGGATAAAGCTCAAAACTACTTTTTGCAGGCAGGTTGTCTAGATGCTGTTACCTTCACCGGCATGGTGAGTGGAACATTAAAATATGCTGCTTTAGCTGCTGCTAATTTGTATGTTGCTCCTTCTTACTCCGAAGGTTTTAGCATATCCATCTTAGAAGGTATGGCTTCAGGATTACCTTGTATAATTACAACTGCTTGCAATTTTCCAGAAGCTGCTAAAGCTCAAGCTGCCCATGTTGTTGAGATTGATGTCAATGCTATTGCTAATGCTTTGATTGAGTGTTTAAGTCATCCTCAGCAGGCTACAGAAATGGGCGATCGCGCCCGTGAGTTCATTTTCCAAAATTATACTTGGGATCGTGCTGCCCACAAGTTGATACAAGTTTATAAAACCGTTATTGATGGAAAACCTTTACCAGAATTTCTCGGGTAAACTCAAGTGAAAAAATCTATATTTGCTAGGCGATGGAGGTTGATCTGTTTAGCAAGCTTAAGTTTGATTTTGACCCTGTTGAGTATCATACCTCTACAACTAGCGATCGCCATCAACCAAGCACCCCAACCCCAAGCTTTCTTGATTTTAGGCGGCGATCCCGCTAGAGAAAAATTGACTGCCGAACTAGCCCAATGGTATCCATCTCTAGAAATTTGGGTGTCTTCTCCTCCCGATATTCAGAAAACATACGAAACTTTTCAAGCCGTAGGTATACCCAAGAGTCGTTTACACATTGACATTCATGCAAAAGATACTGTAACAAACTTTACCTCTGTTGTTGGTGACTTCAAACAACGGCAACTTCAACATTTATTTCTGATTACTTCCGATTTTCACATGCTTAGAGCTAAGGCGATCGCCACCTTCATCCTTGGTAGCCAAGGTATTGCCTTTACCTCCATCTCCGTACCATCCAAAAAAACTGGCTCAGAATCCCTCCTCCGTATTATTCGTGATATTGTGCGCTCTATACTCTGGATTGCTACAGGATATACGGGAGCCAGCCTTTAACTAATCAGTAATTTGCAATTCTTAGCGAAACACTCGCGCGTAATTGTTTTTCTTGGTAGTTTTTAGCTGTTGGGGTCTAAATCCCAAACTAATTCAATTACGAATTATTTCACCCTACTCTTGCTTACCCCTTTATGCGTCTAAATCAATATACTGTTGGCGACTATACTCCAGGCGCACCATACTGGAAGCAACTTCTTTGGTACTTTGTAGGGTCGCCCTTAGTTGAAAGTTATTGGCTCCCGCTTTCAGCTTTTAAAATTTGGATACTCCGCATTTTTGGGGCTAAAATCGGTCAAGGTGTCCGGATTAAACCTGGAGTACGGGTAAAGTTTCCCTGGCGGTTAAACATTGGTGATTTTGTTTGGATTGGGGAAGATGCGTGGATAGATAACGTCGCTCCTGTGACTATCCAAAGTCATGTTTGCCTGTCTCAAGGAGTGTATCTCTGCACTGGCAATCATGATTGGAATCATCCTGATTTTAAATTGATTAGTGCCCCAATCCATATTCAAGAGAGTAGTTGGATTGCCGCCAGATCGGTAATTGGGCCAGGAGTAACAGTTGGTCGCGGAGCGGTACTAACTTTAGGTGGCGTTACTGGGAAATCACTAGAGCCAATGACTATTTATGCAGGTAATCCGGCTCAACCTATCAAGCAACGAAAGCTTTGATTTATATCCCCCCAAATACCCGTCAACAAATTATCAGTTATCAGTTCAGATAATTGGGTTTAAGTCCCCAACTATATCGGCGTTAACTGACAACTGAACAGGACTTACGCAACTGATCAAACATATCTACGTTTTTTTAATACATTTGTTCTATAAGGCAAGCGATCGCTTGCGCTGTTTTGTCAGTTCGCACTGTACCAGTTGGGTAAGTTCTGCTGAAAACTAATCACTCTTTGCCGATTAGTGGTAAGCGTAAGTCATGACTCACTGCGGTTTTGTGGTCTACCTAAGTAAAGCAAGTGACGAACTCGTAAGGCCAGGTTTAAACAACACGATCAACCTTTAGTTGCAGCGCAAAGCCGAAACCAAAGATGTTAGCTTTCTGTTACAGAGGTTTACATTATCTTAAATGTAAAGTTTTGTAACAAAATCAAATTTTCCCAGAAAAACCTACCTAATAAAACTGATAGATAAATAGAGGTTAGGCAATATAAAGTTGCATCTTTTACCGTAAAGCTGTACCAACAGACATTTTAGAAAGCAAAAGGCAGGTGGAACACCTGTTCTAACATAGCGCTTTCAGAATTGGAAATTGATATCAAAATATGGCAAAGACTATTTGCAGATTTGAAATTATTTAAATCTGCATAGCTAGATGCCAACCTCTAATGGTTATGACAAATGTGCAAAATAAGCTTGAGGCAAAAGCAGATGAGAGAAGAGACGATATTAGTTTCAGAATTAGAATCTCGTTTAAAAAAAATTGGGTAATTAGGAGGAAAATCTGCACCAGCAAGTCCACTATTAAAGCTGAGTGGAGTTTATCAAAGTGCATCAAAATAGTTCTCTAGGAAAAGAAATAACTTATATGGATGCTGACAGTCAAGAACAATTGCATAGTCAACTGCAACGAGTTCCAATTGCCATTATAGGTATGTCTGCTTTATTTCCCAAAGCTAAAAACTTGCAGGAATATTGGGATAATATTATTGGCAAAGTCGATTGCATTACTGATATTCCCACTTCTCGCTGGAATATAGACGACTACTACGACCCAGATCCCACATCTCCTGATAAAACCTACTGTAAGCGGGGTGGATTCATCCCAGACATCGATTTTAACCCTCTGGAATTTGGGCTACCTCCAAATATTCTGGAAGTAACAGATGTCGCTCAGTTACTCTCGTTGGTTGTGGCGAAAGCGGCGATGGAAGATGCGGGTTACGGCGATAGCAACTTTAGTCACGAACGTACTGGAGTTGTTCTAGGTGTAGTTGGGGGATGTATGCAATTAATCACCCCACTGACTAGCCGATTACAATATCCTGTTTGGCAAAAAGTTCTTAAAAGCAGTGGCTTATCCGACGAGGATATAGAGAAAATTATCCAGAAAATGAAATTGGCTTATGTAGGTTGGGAAGAAAATTCTTTTCCAGGTTGGCTAGCTAATGTGGTTGCTGGACGGATTGCTAACCGCTTGAACTTAGGAGGAATGAACTGTGTAGTGGATGCAGCCTGTGCCAGTTCGATGAGTGCTGTCAAGATGTCTATCAGTGAGTTGCTCGAAGGACGTTGCGACATGATGATCACTGGTGGCGTGGAAACTGATAACTCGATTTTCAACTATATGTGTTTCAGTAAAACACCTGCTTCATCTAAAAAGGACTTTTTGAATCCTTTCGATGCCGAGTCGGATGGAATGATGGTTGGTGAAGGTATCGGGATGTTGGTGCTCAAACGGCTTGCGGATGCAGAACGCGATCGCGATCGCATTTATGCAATCATTAAAGGAATCGGCACTGGTAGTGACGGTAAATATAAGAGTATTTACGCCCCACGGAAAGAAGGGCAAGCCAAGACATTACGTCGGGCCTACGAAGATGCAGGCATTCCCTGTACAAGCATTGAATTGATTGAAGCTCATGGTACGGGAACTCCAGCTGGTGATTTATGTGAGTTTACGGCCTTAAACGAAGTTTTTAGCGAGAACAACCCTAACAAACAGCATATTGCTCTGGGAAGCGTCAAATCTCAAATTGGACATACCAAAGCGGCTGCGGGTTCAGCAAGTATAATTAAAGCTGCTCTAGCTATTTATCACAAGGTACTACCACCTACGATTAACGTTACCCAACCGAATCCCAAGTTTGGGATGGAAAACTCCCCATTTTACTTAAATACAGAGGTTAGACCGTGGCTTCAGTCTGATCCAAACATTCCAAGACGAGCTGGAGTGAGTTCATTTGGTTTTGGGGGCACAAATTATCATCTAGTTCTAGAAGAATATAACAAAGAGCAGAGCTATGCCTATCGTATACACACCGCTCCTGGGTCTGTCTTAATTTGGGCTGATACTCCAGAGCAGTTATTAGTTAAGTGCGAAGCCGCAAAGTTACAGTTAGAATCTGGCACTGGCAATCAATACTATCAAGAACTAATTAATTCTTCTAAATCTTCAGATATTCCAATTCCCACTGCAAGAGTAGGGTTTATTGCTGTATCCAAAGTTGAGGCTGGTGAATTACTACAAGTTGCAATTAATCAGCTAAAAAAACAACCGCAAGCAGCATCTTGGGAACACCCGCGTGGAGTCTATTACCGTAAGGCTGGTATGTCTCTAGAAGGCAAAGTAGTGGCTTTGTTTCCTGGACAAGGGTCTCAGTATTTGAATATGGGTAGTAAATTAGCCATTAACTTCCCTGCCCTACGTCAAACCTACAAGTCTCTGGACGAGCTATTTATTCAAGATGGTTTACAACCAATTTCTCAAACTGTTTTTCCTCGTCCGACCTTTGATAGTGAGGAAAAAACTAGCCAGACTAAAGCATTGCAACGAACTGAAAATGCTCAACCAGCCATAGGCGCTTTTAGTGTAGGTTTATACAAAATTCTACAACAGGCTGGGTTCAAGGCAGATTTTGTTGCAGGGCATAGCTTTGGGGAATTGACCGCTCTTTGGGCTGCTGGAGTTTTAAGCGACGCAGATTACTTTTACCTAGTAAAAGCTAGGGGTCAAGCAATGAGTAAGCCGAACAATGGCCCTGATTGTGATACTGGTACTATGCTGGCTGTGAATGGAGAGATTCGGAAAATCCCAGAAATCATCCAGGGTTTGTCGCATCTGAATATTGCCAACTTTAATTCTCCGAATCAGGTCGTGCTATCGGGTGCTAATCCAGAAATTGGCACTATACAACAAATTCTTAGCAAACGTGGTTATTCTGTTACCCCACTACCTGTATCTGCGGCATTCCACACTCGTTTTGTCAGTCATGCTTGCGAACCCTTTGCCGATGCTGTGCGGTCGATCGCCTTCAATAGTCCAAAAATTCCGGTTTATTCCAATACAACTGGCGAAGCTTACTCAACTAAGCCTGAGATTATTCAAAAAACTTTAGAAAGTCATCTTTTACAGTCAGTGTTGTTTGAGCAAGAAATAGAGAATCTCTATGCAGCAGGTGGTTATTGCTTCGTAGAGATTGGGCCTAGGCAGATTCTGACTAATTTTGTGAAGACTACCCTTGGCGATCGCCCACATCTAGCAATAGCTTTGAATCCCAGTCGGGAAAAAGACAGTGACCTCCAGATGCGGCAAGCTGTTATGCAATTGCGTATAGCTGGTTTATCCTTACAAGATATTGATCCCTATCAGTTTGAGCCTCAAACCATTGAAGTGGTTAAATCGCCAGTAAACATCACTCTCAATGGTAGTAATTATGTCAGCGATAAAACGAAAGCTACTTTTGAGAAAGCTTTACAGGATGGTCACAAAATCCAATCAAGTATACTTAATAGTGCGGAGTTACAACAAGAGATTCAGCACTCTGTAGTGAATCAATTTCAGAACAATTGCGTAAATCAGTCTCTTTTAACTGAAGTTATAAATAGCAACACTAATGTAACTTCACCAGAATCTACAGATATCAACATAAATGTGATTTCATGCCAACAACCCGAACCTGCAAATGTCAACGCAGGTGCAATTCCAACGGAGGTTGTGACTATGACATCCCCTTACACACCAACTGATATTGGCGATTCTACAGATTCATACTTCATTATTCCTATCATTGAGTCAAACGAGATGCTGCAACCTATTTCTCCCTCCCGTTCCAATATCGAGCAAATTGTAGGCACTGGTCTAGAGAAGCTTTTAACACAATTTTGTAACCATCAATCAGAAATTCTGCGAGTACATGAGCAATATCTCAAGAATCAAGCAGAATGTTCACAGTCCTTTTTCCAGTTGATGCAGCAACAATACCGTGTGTTATTAGGAAGCAACAACATCAAATCTCAGCAGGTTGAGTTAGCTCTAGAGGAAACACCAACTGACAATTTTGCTCCTCAGACACCTGCTAATACTATGGCTTCTAGCACACCTATTGAAGCACCTCAGACCAAAGTCAACAACAACCTGACTATAGTACCTCCTACTAAAGTTGAGAGTTCATTACCAGAAACAAAGTCAGTAGCATCTGTTGAAACAGTGGATAAAACTGAGTTATTGATGCAAGTCATTAGTAGTAAAACAGGCTATCCAGTAACGATGTTGAACTGGGAAATAAACCCAGGTGCAGATTTAGGTATCGATGCTGTCAAATGGATGGACATCATCAGTGCAATGCAAGAATTACTTCCAGATGTACCAAAAGTTAATCCTAAAGAATTGGCAGAACAGCCAACTCTTCGCCAAGTTGCTGAATATATTCAAATCTGTATTCCTCAGCCAACATCTCCTCAAATACCAGTATCTACATCTGTTAATATTGAAACTGTTGTCCCACAACCAGTATCTACTGAAGACACTTTTTTAACCGAGTCGCTATTAAATGTTATTAGTGACAAAACAGGTTATCCAGCAGAAATGTTAGAGACAGAGATGGATTTAGAAGCAGATTTGGGTGTTGACTCCATCAAGAGAGTAGAAATCATTGGTGCAATGCAGACATTATTTCCCAACTTGCCTAAGTTGAGTCCAGAGGAATTGGGAGAACAGCGAACCATTAGCAAGATTGCTAATTATTTGGGGACAAAAATTACAGAAGCTAAAAAAAAATTCCTTATCGCAGTTTGATAACCAACAGTCTCTGCTAAATCACCATATTCGGCGCTGTCTAGTCAAACTTATGCATCTACCTGCACCTGATTTTTGGGAATTTACTCTACCCCACTTCCGTACTTGTTTGCTTACCGATGACGGTTCCCTCATTACCAATAGACTAGCCAAACTATTAAGTGAGCGAGGTTGGCAGGTAGTGGTTCTTAGCTTTCCTCAATCTATAGTGAGCGACACCGGAGGCGATCGCCTCCCTCTACCTCAAGGAGTTAATCGCATCGAGCTTACAGATTTAAGTGAGCAGCAATTACAACAAAAACTAGTAGCTATCTCAGAAACTTACGGCGCAATAGGAGCTTTCATTCATCTGCACCCTGAACATCAAGTCTGCGATGCTAAATCAGAAAAGTCGATCCTCAAGTATGTATTTCTCTTAGCAAAACATTTGAAGCGATCGCTTAATCAAGCAGCACTCACAGGACGCAGTTCTTTCCTTTGTGTTGCTCATCTCGATGGTGAATTTGGATTAGGAACAATCATTGACTTTAGTGCCATTAGTGGTGGTCTATTCGGTTTGACAAAAACTCTTAATTTAGAGTGGGAGAAGGTGTTCTGCCGGGCGATCGATTTGAGTCCCGAATTCAATCCCGAAACTTCAGCACACTTTATTATCGCTGAACTTCACGATCCTAATTCCCTCATTTCGGAAGTTGGATATAACTCTCAAGGAAGAGTAACTTTAGTATCTGAAATAGCATCTCTCCCCTAATAGTCTATGTCATTAATTTTGAGGAGTAAAAAAGCTCGTAGTAAGAACTTTAATCCCAAAGTTTTAAGTACTGAAGTGCTGACTACGAACTTATCAAAATTAACGACATGAACCATTATTAATTTACAGGGCTAAGTTAAATAAATCTTCAGGTAGCTCAAAATTCGAGTTTCCTGAAGCTCATCTCAACCCCTGTGTTGAAACAATCCAAATAAGCAAAATGAACACAAACGCCAAGATTGATTCATCATCGGTTATTCTTGTCAGTGGTGGCGGTAGAGGAGTGACAGCACAATGTGTTATCCAACTAGCGAAGCAATATCAGTGCAAATTTATCTTACTAGGTCGCTCCAAACTTGTCAAAACTGAACCAGAATGGGCTAAAGATTGCTTCGATGAAGCTGAGTTAAAAAAGCGTATTATGCAGGATTTAATTGCCCAAAATGAGAAACCTACACCGTTAAAAGTTAAACAAGTATTCAATCATTTATTAGCTCAACGAGAAATTGCAAAAACAATCTCTACCATTCAGCAAACTGGAGGGCAGGTAGAATATCTCAGTGTAAATATTACCAATAGTTCTGCTTTACAGGCAGAAGTAGCACCAGTAGTTCAGCGTTTAGGACGAATTACAGGAATTATTCATGGGGCTGGAAATTTAGCAGA